>DATHUY010000108.1 GCA_035461765.1 Longimicrobiales bacterium | reverse complement strand
GGAACATGCCTTGCGGCGAGGGGAGGTAACCCGGAGACTGACGAAATGGCGACAAAGTGCACTCACCTGGACCAGGTCCGCGCGGTGGAGCCCCGCACGCCCGACGGCTGCGAGGAATGCCTCGCCAGCGGGGACACCTGGGTACACCTCCGGCTCTGCCTCACGTGCGGCCACGTCGGCTGCTGCGACGCGTCGCCGAACCGGCACGCGACCGCGCACAATCGCGACACCGGCCACCCGATCATCCGATCGTTCGAGCCCGGCGAGAAATGGGCGTGGTGCTATCCCGACGCCATGCCGCTGAGACCGTCCGCGGTCGACGCCGCTCGCGACAGGGCACAGGGCGCACACGGCGGGGCCGCAGGCGACCCGACATGATCGCGCTGCCCTACCACGACTGGCGTCCGACGCTCGAGACGCTCCACATGTGGACCCAGGTCGTCGGGAAGATTCAGCTCGCGCTGGCCCCGCCCGTGAATCACTGGTGGCACATTGCCCAGCACGTGACCGCGCGCGGGCTGACGACCGGTCCGCTGCCCCACGGCGACAGAACCTTCGAGATCGACCTGGATTTCGTCGAGCACGATTGCCGGATCGTTGTGTCGGACGGGGACCTGGCGCATGTGCCGCTCCAGCCGATGGCGGTCGCGGAGTTCCACGGCAGGCTGCTGGGCGAGCTGGATGAGCGCGGACTCCATGTCGACTTCTGGCGGCAGCCCGTCGAGATTACGGACCCGATCCCCTTCGATGTGGATCGCGTGCATCGCTCGTACGATGCGGCGCGGGTGACCCGCTTCTTTCAGGCGCTCTCCGGGGCCGATCGCATACTCCGGCGATTCCGGGGCGAGTTCCTGGGGAAGTCGAGTCCCGTCCACTTCTTCTGGGGCAGCTTCGACCTCGCCGTCACCCGCTTCTCGGGCAGGGAGGCCCCTCCGCACCCGGGCGGCATCCCGAATCTGGCCGACTGGGTGACCCGGTCCGCCTACTCGCACGAGGTGTTCAGTGCCGGCTGGTGGCCGGGCAGCGAGGCGTATCCGAAGCCGGCGTTCTACGCGTACGCCTATCCGGAGCCGGACGGATTCGGCGAGGCGCAGGTACCGTCGGGCGCCCATTACCATCCGGACCTCCGCGAGTTCGTTCTTCCCTGGCCGGAGAGTGGCGGAGCGGATCCGGACGCCGTGCTCGACTTCCTGCGCGCTGCCTGGTCCGCGGCAGCGGATCTGGGCGGTTGGAACCGGCAGGAGCTGGAGCCGAAGTGATGGATGCGTCCCGGAGCCAGCCCGCCGATGCGCGCGTAAGCTCGCGGGAAGCGCTTCGGTTCCTCACCCGCGCCGGACGTCTGCTGTCCGCTTCGCTGGACCCCGGGGAGACTCTCGAGCGGCTCGTACGGCTCGCAGTTCCGCGCATCGCCTGCTTCGCCATGATCGACCTCGTCGAGCCCGGCGGCCGCCTGGACCGCGTCGCATACCGGCACATTGACGAACGCCGCGAGCCGTTGCTCGATCGCGGTGGGTCCTTTCTCCCCGAGGAGGCGGGGCTGGTGCCGCTGGCGACTGTGCTCGAAACCGGGGAGCCCGTGCTGATCGAGAATGTGGAGCGTGACTGGGTCGGCGGCGCGGAAAGTCTCGAGCGGATCCGGAGCCTCGCCGGGCGCTCGCTCATGATCGTTCCGCTGCTCGTTGGCGACGAGAAGCTCGGACTCCTGACGTTCGGGTCCACGCGAACCGACCGCTTCTACCACCGACAGGACCTCATGCTGGCCCGCGAGCTCGCCCGCAGCGCGTCGCTCGCCATCGAGAATGCACGCCTCTATCAGAAGGCCGAGCACGCGATTGCCGCGCGCGACGAGGTCCTGGGCGTGGTATCCCACGATCTGCGCAATCCCGTAAGCCGCGTCCGGCTCGCCGCGGAGCTGATGATCGAAGCGCATGAACTGCCGGAAGCTGCGCAGCGCACCGCTGCGATGATCGTCCGGGCCGCGGACGAGATGAACCGGTTGATCGGGGACCTGCTGGACGTCACCCGGATCGAAGCCGGCAGGCTGTCGGTCGAGACCGGCGAGACCTCGCTCCGCAACATCCTGGATCTGCTCGAGGAGGCGCATGCGCCGGCGGCGAAGGAGAAAAATGTCGCGTGGGAGGTCGAACGCCCGGAGGAGCCGATCACGCTCGAAGTCGATGAGGGCCGGATCCTCCAGGCGCTGGGGAATCTGGTGGGGAATGCCATCAAGTTCACCCCGCAAGGCGGGACGGTGCGTGTGGTGACGGAGCGGAGCGAAGACGGGGTGCGGATCGGCGTGCGCGATACGGGACCGGGGCTGAACGCGGCGGAGCTCGAGCACATATTCGACCGCTTCTGGCAATCAGGAGCGGGAGACCGGCGCGGCGCCGGTCTCGGCCTGACCATCGCACGCGGGATCATCGAGGCACACGCCGGCAGGATGCACGTGGACAGCGAGGTCGGGGTAGGCACGACCGCCTGGGTGGATCTGCCCCTGCGCCGCTGACTCCAGGCTCGATCCTCTCCGTAACGCCACCCCAAGCGCTGCGGCAGCGATCCTGCATGGTGGTGCGGCGGCGATTTCCGCCTCCAGCCGTGCCAACGCAGCAGATGAGACCGTGCCCGATCCGAACGACAATGCGCTGAATCAGCGTGACCGCCTTGCCGCGATCGCGGCAAGCGACCTCCTCGACGGTGGCGCCATCCCGGCGCTGGATCGCGTGGCACGCCTCACGGCGGACCTGCTGCGCGTACCGGTCGTGCAGCTGAACGTGATCACGGCGGACCGGCAGGTGCCGGTCAGCCATGTCGGCGGCGATACGTGGAGCCGGTCGGTGGACCTGAGTCGGTCGTACTGCCAGGCGGCGATCCAGACGGGCGAGCCGCTGGTGGTCGAAGATGCCCGCAAGGACCCCCGATTCGCAGCGAGCACCGTCGATTCCGAGGATGCCATCGTCGCCTATCTGTCCATTCCGCTTCTTTCGCCCCGCTCATCAGCCCCGCTGGCCACGCTCTGCGTCGTTGATTTCGAGCCCAGGCACTGGACGGAACGTGAGATCGCCCAGCTCACCGACATGGGTGCATGGGCGCTTGGCGAGATCGAACTCCGTGCGGGTCTGCGGCGCGAGTTGGCCGAGAAAAATGTCGCGCTGCGTGAGAGCGATGCGCGTTATCAGGCGCTGTTCGATTCCATTGACGAAGGGTTTTGCGTCATCGAGGTCATCTTCGACGACGTGGGGCGCGCGGTCGATTATGTGTTCGTCGAAACGAACGCGGCGTTCGTGGAGCAGACGGGGCTGGTCGATGCCGTGGGAAAACGGATGCGCTATCTGGCGCCGGATCACGAAGAGCACTGGTTCGAGCGGTACGGCCGCGTAGCGCGCACGGGAGAGCCGATACGCTTCGAGGAGGGGGCCCGTGCGCTGGGGCGATGGTACGACGTGTATGCGTTCCGCACCGGCCGACCGGAGGAGCGGCGGGTCGCGGTGCTGTTTCGCGATGTGGCGGAGAAACACTCAGCGTCTGAGGAGCGCGAACGGCTGCTGGAAGCACTGAGGCTCGAGCGGGAGCGGCTCGCCGAGGTGATCCGGCGGGCGCCTGCGTTCATGGTGGTGCTGCGGGGCGAGAACCACGTGCTGGAGATCGTCAACGATGCCTACATGGAACTGATCGGCGGCCGGGACGTGGTGGGCAAGCCGCTGTTCGACGCCATACCGGAGGCACGCGGGCAGGGTTACGAAGAGGTGATGAACCGAGTGCTCGAGACGGGTGAGTCCTTCGTCGGGCGCGCGCTGCCGATTTCGCTGAAGCGTGACGCGGATGGGGGGATGGAAGAGCGGATCGTGGATGTTGCGTACGTCCCGCTGACGGAGGTGGATGGCACGCGCACCGACATCGTCGTGATGGGCACGGACGTCACGGACCAGGCACGTGCGTGGCAGGAGGTGGAGCGAGCGCGGGATCGCGCGGAGCGCCTGCAGGCTCTTACTGCCGCACTGGCGGGCGCCAGCACCGTCGACGACATCGCGACCGTGGTCGTCTCCGATATGGTAGGTGCGCTGGGCGCCCGCACCGGCGCGCTGGCCGCACGGGACCCGGATGGCAGCGACCACATGCTGCTGCTCCGCACGGTCGGGTTTCCCGATTCCGTGGTCCCGGGAGTCAGGCGCCAGCCGTTCGACCTGCAGAGCCCGCTGACGGAGTGCTTTCTCGAGCGGGCGCCCATCTGGATCGAGACACGTGATGGTCCGGACGGTCTCGATGCGCGGTATCCTCCGATTGCGCCGGTCTGGGATGCGCTCGGTGTCGAGTCGGCGGCGTTCGTGCCGCTCGTGGCAGCGGGCGAGGCCGTCGGTGTAATCTCCTTCGCGTTCGACGGTCAGCGGGTGTTCACGGAGGAGGATCGCGGATTCCTGCTCGCGCTCGGAAGCCAGGCGGCGCTGGCGATGGAACGTGCGCGCCTGTTCGAGGCGGAGCACGCCGCGCGCGCGGAGGCGGAGCGGGCCAACCGCGCCAAGAGCGAGTTCCTGGCGGTGATGAGTCACGAGCTGCGCACCCCGCTGAACGCCATTGCCGGTTACATCGAGCTCATCGACATGGGGATCCGCGGACCCGTGACCGCGCAACAGCACGAAGACCTCGGTCGTGTGCAGGCGAGCCAGCGACACCTGCTGGGCCTCATCAACGAAGTGCTGAACTACGCCAGGCTCGAGACCGGTACCGTACACTACGAGGTGGGGGATATGCGTGTCCGGGACGTGATCTCGGCTGCGGAGGCACTCGTTGCGCCGCAGGCGCAGGCCCGGGATCTCGACCTGGTGGTCACGCCGTGCCCGCCCGAAATCATCGCACGCGCCGACATCGAGAAGGTTCGCCAGATCCTGGTCAACCTGCTGTCGAACGCTGTGAAATTCACTGACCGAGGCGGACGCATCGAGCTGTCATGCTCAGCGTCAGACGACGCGGTGAACATCGTCGTGGCCGACAATGGTGTCGGCATACCGCCGGATCAGCTGAACAGGATCTTCGATCCGTTTGTGCAGGTGCGCTCGGACCTGACGCGTACCGCCGAAGGAACCGGTCTCGGTCTCGCGATCAGCCGCGACCTGGCACGCGCCATGGGAGGCGATCTGTCCGCACAGAGCACGGCGGGCGAAGGCAGCGTCTTTACAGTGACGTTGCCCGTCCCGGCCGTCGAGACGTAATCGCTGCGGGCTTATTGGCGCACGGCCGTCCCTGATACGGCAGGTTCAGCGGAGCCGGCACAAGCCAGCGGCTGAGTGCTGACCGTGGACTGAGCTGCCGACGGTGTGCCCACACGGTTCAGGCATGCCACAACTTCGCTCGCCATGCGGTCCAGGCCGTGGTTCAGCAGTGTGACGAGCGCGGCGTAGTCACCCACCAGCCAGCCATCCTCGCGGTAGTCCGTGCCGCCCCGCGCCAGTACAGCGCCGTCCTGCGGACGATGCACCTCCCAGCTCGCCAGCAGGTGTGCCCCGCCGTGCGTTGCGGCTGCATCATCCAGCGTTACTCCCTCGAAACGCAATACGTGGAGCTGTACCACGAAGTCGTGCTGCGAGCGCGCCGGCCAGGGGGCAACATCCACGGCTGTGACAGGCTGCGCCGCGGCCAGGTATCCGGCGAACGCGCGGTTGATTCCCGCGACCGGGTCCTCACCCCAGCGATGGTACTGCGACACGATCACCTGGTTGGCACCGCGGCGCACCACGATCGATGACGACGCCAGGTACGGCGTCAGATCCAGCCGGCGCAGGCCGATGGTCACGCCGGCCGGATTCGATGACATTGCGCCCGCCGCCGCCGCGGGCGTACCCCCCAGCACGTACTGCTGGAGCGGCGGCGTGTCGCGGCCGAGGCTGAAGCACGCTCCCGTGGCGAGGATGACGGGGAGGATCGACAGGATTGATCTGCGCATGGTCAGTTCTCCGGCGGCTTCTTGCCGCGAATCAGCATGTCCGGGTTCTGCTCGAGTGATGTCGTTAGCATGCGAAGCGCGTCCGCCGCTTCGGTGAAGCTGGCGAGCGCCTCCTGCAGCCCGTAGCCGACCCCGGAATCCGTGGAGAGCAGTCCGTGCGTCTCCTCCAGGGTCTTCCGCAGCGTCTGCAGCGTGGCGATGAGCTCCGCCGACGCGGCGTCGACCTGGAGCTGGAATGGGTCGATGGCGCCGCTGGCGTTCGTCGCCAGTTCCTCGAGTCCTTCCATCGTGCGGTTCACCTGCACGGCCATGATCGGAACCTGTTCGACTGCAGCCATGATCTCCGGCGAGTTCATCAGCCGCTCCACGGCCTGTGCCGAAGACACGACGGCGGCGTTGATCCCGGGCATGTCGACTTCCGCCAGCATCTGGTTGACCTGGAAGAGCACCTGCAGCATGTCCGCGACCAGGCTGCCCGCACCGGTGCCGAGCGCCGCCATCAGCGACGGTGTCGTGGGGATCTCCGGCCACGCCGTGGCGTGGGTCTCCAGATCCGGCGGCGCCGCATCCGGGGAGTAGCTCAGCTCTATGTAGAGCTGACCGGTGACGATGCTTTCCATCTGCATCTGGGCTCGCAGTCCGTCCGCGATGTTCTGCTGCAGCACGGTGTCATTGCTCAGGTTGACGTACGTGCCGAGCTGGGTGGTGAGGCGCGTCAGGTCGATCTCGTACTCCACAGGAACCTGAAACGTCTTGTCGGTCTGGTCGATCTGGATGAGGATGCCCGTCACCGTCCCGACCGGTACGCCCTGGAATTTCACCGGTGCGCCCATCTCGAGGCCGTTCACGGACTCCTGGAAGAAGCTGATGAACGTGGTCCGTTTCCCGAACCACGTCGTCGATGCGAGTACGGCGGTGCCGCCGACGGCCAGCACGATGCCGCCGATCAGGAACAGCCCGATCGCCCTGGGGTTCGCGCGTATGCTCATGGCTCGCCTTCACTGCTGCGGGTCAGAAAACGGTGCACCTGTTCGCTCGGCGGATTGTCACGCAGATCTGCCGGACTGCCGAGCGCGGTCATCGTCTTTGTGGTTATGTCCAGGAACAACGCGCGATCCGCAATCCTGAAGATGCTGTCGAGATCGTGCGTCACGACGACGATGGTGGTGCCGAAGCTCGCCTTGAGCTCCAGAATCAGGTCGTCGAGCCGGCTGGCACTGATGGGATCCAGGCCGGACGACGGCTCGTCGAAGAACAGCACGTCCGGGTCGAGGGCGATGGCGCGTGCGAGTGCCGCACGCTTGCGCATGCCTCCGCTGATCGCGGACGGATAGAAGCCTTCGAACCCGCGTAGCCCGACCAGCGCGAGCTTCAGCCCCACCACCTCTTCGATGGCGCCGGGTTCCAGCGTCGTGAATTCGGCCAGCGGCAGCGCAACGTTCTCCGCGAGCGTCAGCCCGCTCCACAGCGCCCCGTTCTGGTACAGCACGCCCATGCGGCGCAGGATGCCCTTCCGCACGGCCTCGTCCGCATTGCCGAAATCGACGCCGTCGAACAGGATCTCACCCTCCGCAGGCTTCTTCAGACCGATGAGATGCTTGAGCAGCGTGCTCTTGCCGCTGCCGCTGCCGCCCATGATCACGAACACCTCGCCGCGGGCGACGGAAAAGTTCAGGTCCTGCATGATGAGCAGCGATCCGTAGCGCATCGTGAGGTTGCGAACCTCGATGGCCGCGCCACCGCCTGTCTCGTCGCGCACCGCCGCCTCGGCCGGCCGGTCGCGGGTCGGGCCGCTGGCAGGAATGGCGGGTGCGGACGCCGGAACACTCAGTGAATGCCTCATATCTGCAACAGGGCCGCGAGCCAGTCGACGACGGCGTTGGCGAGGATGATCAGTGTGATCCCCATGACGACGGCGTTCGTCGCAGAGCGGCCGACCGCACCGGCGTCGGAGCCCGTCTGCATGCCTTTCATGCAGCCCGAGAGGCCGATGATGAGACCGAAGATCGTGGCCTTGAACACGCCGAGCAGCGCGTCGGACAGCGTCACCGCCGACAACAGTCCACCGATGAACTGTGTGGGCGTGAGGTCCAGCAGCGTGACGGCTACCATCATTCCGCCCGCGATACCGACGAAGTCGGCGTAGATCACGAGCAGTGGCATCATCACGAACAGGCCGAGCAGGCGCGGCAGCACGAGATGATCGATGGGTGAGATCCCCAGCGTGGTATACGCGTCGATCTCCTCCGTGATCTTCATGCTGCCAAGCTCCGCGGCGAACGCCGCACCCGTCCGGCCCGCCATGATGATGCCCGTCATGAGCGCGCCCATTTCCCGCAGCATGCCGTAGCCGACGAGATACGACACGTAGTAGCCGGCGCCGAACCGCTTCAGCACGACAACACCGAGGAATGCGATGATGACACCGACAAGCAGAGCGATGAGGGTGACAATGCCGAGCGCGCCCGAGCTGTTCGATTGCACCACGACCCAGAACTCGCGCCACCTAAGACGGGTGCGCCGCAGCAGCAGCCGGATCACGCTGTCCGTGACCGCGCCCGTGAACGTGACGGACGTCATCGTTGCATCCCAGGCCGCGATGCCGGCCGCGCCGAGGCGTTCCGCAGCCGGCGGGCGCGCGGCCTCCGGCTCGGCGGCACGGTCCGGCACTACCCGCGCAAGCTCGAGCAGCCGGATCGTGCGGTCGGGCAGCCCGGCGGTGTTGAAGAGGATGCCGTCGGTCTCGCAATGGTCCCGCACCTGAAGCAGGAAGATCAGCAGACTGCTGTCCCACGAACCGAGCGCGGCCGTGTCGAAGCCGATCTCGCCCGGCTCCCATCCGGGATCGAGCACGTCCGCCCATCGCGGCGTGCCAGCGTCCAGCTGCCACACGCCGGACAGCGCAATAACAATGTTCGAGTTTACCGCGCGTACCTCGGCGGTCGCCGGTGCGGTGACCGGATCTGCAACCGGGTGCGTGGCCATCAGCGTCGCTCGTATTCCGCCGGCAGCCACAGCGTAAAGGACGTGCCCACGCCGGGCGTGCTCGCAACCTCGATGCGGCCCCGAAGCAGCTGGGCATACTCCCGCGCCGCCGCCAGGCCGATCCCCATTCCGCCCGATGCGCGCGTGGACGCTCCATCCACCTGCCAGAAGCGATCGAAGATGCGGGTGAGATGTTCAGCCGCGATGCCGACACCGGTGTCGCTGACCACGAAACCGACGCCGGTCTCGTCTGCACGCACGCGCAGCCGCACTTCACCGGTGTCCGTGTACTTCACTGCGTTGCCGCACAGGTTGATGAGGATCTGTCTGGCCTTGCCTGCATCGGTGACCATGGGCACATCGTCGTCCGGCACGTCGATGACGAATGCGAGCGACTTGACTGCCGCCGCCGGCTGGATGAGCGATGCAGCGTCGGTCGCGAGCGCGCGCGCGTCCATCGGCTCCGCCTCAACGACCGAGTGACCGCCGTCCAGCTTGGCGAAGCTCAGGATCTCGTCGATCATCGCGGCGAGGTGCCAGCCGCCCGCCCTTATCCGCCCGACCTTCTGCTCCTGCGAATCCGACAGATTTCCCTCGAACTGGAGCAGGTCGGCGTAGCCGAGAATGCCGTTCAGCGGAGTGCGGAACTCGTGCGACAGTGTGGACAGAAACGTGCCCTTCGCCAGGTTCGCCGTCTCCGCGGCATGCGTCGCCTCACGCAGCTCCTCGCGCACGGCGTGCTGCGCCGTGTTGTCGAAGAACGTGAGCACCGCTCCCTCGTTCGTGCCATCGGAGGATCGGTACGGGCTGATACGCATGATGTAGTAGTGCCCCGCGTCGCTCTCCACTTCCCGCTCGATGCGCTCCAGGTTCGAAAGCACGTCTCCCACGTCCGTCAACAGGCCGTCATACCTGAGTCGATGCGTGATGTGGGCGAGCGGTCGCCCCTGGTCCGTCGGGACGAAGTTGAAGAGGGCGCTCGCCGCCGGGGTGTAGCGTCGGATGCGCATCTCGCGGTCGAGAAATAAGGTGCCGATCTCCGTGGACTCGATGAGGTTCTGGAGATCCTCGTTCGTGCGTTTGAGCTCCTCGATCGTACTCTGGTGCTCCTGGTTGATCGTCGTCAGCTCCTCGTTGATCGACTGGATCTCCTCACGCCCGGTCTCCAGCTCTTCGGTCGCGGCCCCCTGTTCCTCGTTGATCGACTGGAGCTCCTCATTCATCGTCTGCAGCTCGGCTACCGTGCGGTCATGCGCCGCGCTGGTTGATTCCAGCAGGTCACGGGTCTGGCGCAGCTCCTCCTCCAGATCCGCCTCGGCGTGTGACGGGCCGTCGTCGTGCTGCATGAGTGCCGAGGCATCCTGCCTTGTCGTTTCGAAAACGATCAGTGCGAAACGATCCGCACCGCCGCCTCCATTGCCGGGCCGCACCTGGACTCGCACGTCGCAGGGCTCGCCGTCCACGTCCGTACGCACCTGCCTCGTCGTGGCGGCGCCGCCGTGGAATGCGTGATACAGCGCGGTACGCAGCACCGTGCGCAGCTTGCCCGACGCCATCAGCAGCACGTTGTGCGTCGGCTCGCCGCCACCCGGACGAAGGAACCGGCCGGCGCCCGCCGACAGATGCACCGCGTCGAGATGCTGGTCCACGATGATGCTGGCGGGAGCGTACTGCTCCAGCATGCGCACGTGCAGCGATCCGTAGGAGAACCGCGCGCGCGCCTGGTCGGATGTATCGGTGACCGGTGCCGTCCCCGCCGTGCCCGGCTGAGGGTCCGCAGCCGAAAGCCGTGGCAGGGGACGGTGCGGCGCGGCGTTCCGGCGGAACAATCGCTGTCTGCCATCCGCAACTGGGGCGAACAGGCCGCTGTCGCCCGCCGATTCCGATGCGCCCAAGAAGAGCACGCCGTCAGGATTCGTTGCAAAGTGGAACGTCTCGAGTACGCGCTCCTGCGCCTCCGGCTGCAGATAGATGAAGAAGTTTCTGCAGCTGATCAGGTCCATGCGGGAGAACGGCGGATCGTGCAACACGTTGTGACCGGCGAAAAGCACGAGCTCGCGCAGCGATTTGGCGATGCGGAATCCGCTCGCCTCGCGCGTGAAATACTTCTCCAGCAGGGCCGGATCCACACCCGTCACTGCTGCCGTCGAGTACAGCCCCGAACGTGCGAAGGCATACCCGCGCTCGTCGATGTCCGTGGCGAACAGCTGCAGCCGCGGTGGGTCCGCGAGCGTCGCAGCGTGCTCCGCCAGCACGATCGCGATGGAGTACACCTCCTCCCCCGTCGCACACCCGACCACCCAGACGCGCACCGCGTCCCCGGCGCCCTTCCCCTCGAACAGCGTCGGCACAAGCGCGGTCAGCGCTTGGAACGCGTCCGGGTCACGGAAGAATGCGCTCACGGAGATGAGCAGGTCGCGCAGAAGCGCCTGCGATTCAGCCGCGCTTTCCGTCAGCAGCGGCAGGTACTGCTCCAGTGTGCTCACGTTGTTGAATCGCAGCCGCCGCTCCAGCCGGCGCAGCACCGTCGACCGACGGTACATGCTGAAGTCGTGACCCGTACGGCTCCGCAGTACATCGAAGACTCCGGCCAGCTCCGTCTCCGCGATCGCGGGCACTGCTGTTCCGGGCCCCGATTCTTGTGGCGCCTGGCGAATACGGATCAACTCTTCCGCGATCTGCGCCGACGGGAGGACCAGGTCGATCAGGCCCGTAGCGATCGCACTGCCCGGCATCCCGTCGTATGCCGCTTCCTCCGGCAGCTGCGCGGCCGTGATGCCGCCGCCTTCCCGGATGTAGCGTATGCCGGCACTGCCATCCGAGCCCGTGCCCGACAGGATTACGCCCACGGCGTCGGGTCCGCAGGCTTCCGCCAGCGTGCGGAAGAAGAGGTCAACGGGCGCGTGATCGGCACGCTCGCCCCGGTTCTGCAGCTGCAGGCCGGTGCCGCGCATGGTCAGATCCTGACCGGGCGGGATCATGTAGATGTGATTCGGCTCCACCGTCATCGGCCCCGTGACCTGCGTGACCGGCACTTTCGCACGGTCCTGCAGCAGGTCGCTCATCCGACTCTCGCGTTCCGGGTCGAGGTGCATGATGACCACGAACGCCATCCCGCTGTCGGCAGGCACCGCCTCCACGAACTGCTGGAGCGCCTTGAGCCCGCCGGCGGACGCGCCAATGCCCACAACGGCGAGCGCGTCGGCTTCTGCGTGGGGCGGGCCGGTCGAGGGACTCGTGGTCACGGGAGGCCTTATGGGACGGAGGGAGCCCTGCTATTGACCATCTGGTCAACTTAAGATACACTATTCTGACCAATTGGTCAATACAGTGCACGCTGAGGTCGGATGATGCGAACCACCAGGAGGAAGCCGGAAGAAGTGCGGCGCGGGCAGATTCTGCAGGCGGCGTTCGATGTTGCGGGCCGCGACGGGATTGGCGGGCTGACAGTGCGGGCAGTGGCTGCGGAGGCGGGGATCAGCCATGCGCTGGTGCTCTTCCATTTCGGGCGGAAGGAGCGGCTCGTTCACGGTCTGCTCGACTGGGTGATCGAGGCGACCTCTGTGCTGCACATCTCTGAGGATATCGCGCGGTTCCCGCACGCACGGGATCGTCTGCACGCGTTGCTGGAGCAGGAGATGACGAGGCTGTCGCATCAGCCGGAGCAAACGCGCCTGTTCCTGGAGTTCTGGGCCATGGGTGCGCGTGAGGAGAGGATCCGTACGCGGATCAGTGCGGAGCTGGAGCGTTACCGTTCCGCGTTCCGTGAGATCATGGAAGAGCTGCTGCTGTCGGAGCCGGCGGCATTTGCGGGTGCGACTGCGGACGGGCTGGCTGCGGTGGCGGTGAGCTGGATCCAGGGATCTGCGGTACAGGCGATGATCGACCCGCAGCATTTCGACACGGAGGAGTATCTGACAGCAGTGCGCGGGATGATCAGCCGGTTCGGCTGATGGTGGTGCGGCCGCGCCGACGGGTGGCTGCGCGCGGCGCGCGGACCCCGTGGCAGCGGTCCGCTCGCGCGGTGCTCGTCATTCCTCGTGCAGTGGCCGCACCATGACCTGATGGCGCACGCCGTCGTCCACCAGTGGGATATCCGTACCGTCGAGCGGGTGCCCGTCGATGACCACTTCGGCGCCGGCGTCGAGCCTGCCGGGCTGCTGCACGATGATCGCATACACGGTGTTGCCGAAGCGATAATCGATCGTGAACTCCGGCCATGCTGCCGGCACGCGCGGCTCGATGCGCAGCGTGTTACCGGTGCGATTGAATCCGAGGATGGCCTCGATTCCGACGCGGTACATCCAGCCGGCGGCGCCGGTATACCAGGTCCAGCCGCCGCGGCCGAGCTGACCGGGTGCGGTGTAGACGTCAGCGGCGACGACATAGGGCTCGACCTTGTACGTTGCCACTTCTTCGGGCGTGCGGCTGTGCAGCAGCGGGTTGAGCATCTGGAAGAGCTCGAACGCGCGACAGCCGTCGCCGCGCATGGCGGTCGCGAGCACGGCCCAGACCGCGGCATGTGTGTATTGGGCGCCGTTCTCCCGGACGCCCGGCAGGTAGCCCTTGATGTAGCCTGGATCGTGCGGAGTGGTGTCGAACGGTGGCGTGAGCAGCCTGATGAGGCGCGCGTCGTCATCGACGAGATGCTCTTCGAGCGCGCGCATGGCACGCGCCTGGCGGTCGGGTGCGCCGGCGCCCGAGATGACGCTCCAGCTCTGCGCAATGGAATCGATACGGCACTCGTCGCTCGTGGCGGATCCGAGCGGAGTGCCATCGTCGAAATAGGCGCGCCGGTACCACTCACCGTCCCACCCGTGTGCCTCCACGGCCACCGCGTACGCATCCGCGCGCGCGATCAGGTCGGCCGCCGCGCTCGCGTCGTCGCGCTGTGCAGCGTGTTCGGCAAACCGGCGCAGCGTGGCGATCAGGAACCAGGCCAGCCACACGCTTTCGCCGCGCCCATCCATGCCGACGCGGTTCATGCCGTCGTTCCAGTCGCCCGTGCCGATGAGCGGCAGCCCGTGCGGGCCGGTCGTGCACGCGGTGCGGAGCGCGCGCAGGCAATGCTCGTAGATGCTCCCGTGCTCGTCCGTGATGGCAGGCAGGTCGTAGATCTCGTGCTCGTGCGGCTCGAGCGCACGCATGGTGAGGAACGGCACATACTCATCGAGCACGCTGTGGTCACCGGTTCGAGTCACGTACTGATCGACGACATGGGGGAGCCAGGCGAGGTCGTCGGAGAAACGCGTGCGCACGCCGCGCCCGCTGTGCGGATGCCACCAGTGCTGCACATCGCCCTCGATGAACTGTCGCCCAGCAGTGCGGACGATGTGCTCCCGCGCGAGCGCTGGCTCCGCATGCACAATGGCGAGTGAATCCTGGAGCTGATCACGGAATCCGTACGCGCCGCTGCTCTGGTAGAGTGCGGAGCGGGCCCACATGCGGCAGGACAGCGTCTGGTAGAGGAGCCAGCTGTTGAGCAGAGCATCGAACGCGGGCTCGGGTGTGTGCACGGTGATGACGGACAGTCGCTCCTGCCAGCGCTCGAGGCTGCGTCCCGCAGCGGCCACCGCCGTGTGGACGTCCTGGAGCCGGGAGACTGCGCTGCGCGCCTCGTCCTCGCCTTCCGCCGCTCCGAGCACTACGACAACCTCGCGTGTCTCGCCGGGCGCCAGCACGAGCACACACTGAAGTGCGGCGCAGGGATCGAGGCCGATCCCTGTCGCGCCGGTAAGGCCGCCGCCGTACAGGGCGGCCGGTTGCTGCACGCTGCCGTTGCGGCCGAGGAATTCACGGCGGTCGGCGGAGTAGCCGGTGATGCGCTCGCTCAGGGCGCAGAACGCGACATGCCGTTCGAACTGCGGATCGAAGAGGTTGCGGGCGAGAATGGCGCCGAGGGGGCGGTCGAACGTGGTGCGCACGTGATGCTGGGTATGCTCGCGGCGGGCGCCCAGCGTCCATTCCGCGTATGCGGTCACGCCGATGCGCCGCTCGATGGTATCCCGGTTGGTCACGCGGAGGATCGACAGGCGGACGGGCTCATCGTCCGCCATGGCCAGCGTCAGAGCAGTCGCAATGTGACTGCGCTCGGACTCGAACACCGATGTGCCGGCGGCATGCCGGACTGTGAACGCCGTGTCGTGGCCGAGCGGTGCCGGCGTCGCACTCCACACGTCTCCCGTCGCTTCATCACGAAGGTAGAGAACGTCGGAGATCGGGTCGCTCACGGGATCGTTGTGCCATGGTGTGAGCCGGAAGAAATAGCTGTTGTCGGCCCAGGTGAAGCCGGCGCCGCGCTCACTCACGACGAAGCCTCCGCGCGGATTGGCGACCACGTTCACCCACGGGGCCGGTGGCAGGGCATCGCCTCGCACACGGAGCTGGTACTCGTCATTTTCGTTGAATCCGCCGAACCCGTTGTCGAGGAGCATCGGGGCAGACTCCGGCCCGGAATCTACGGACACCGTGGGCTCGGCCGGCCCTCTGTCCCGCAGCGTGGCGGCTGACGGCGCGGGATTCTCGCGATGCGCGTGGGCCCTGCGCTCCACCAGTGACAAGTGTGGATGCGTTCGCTCGAGCAGGCGCGGTCGTGCCGAAGTGCGCGGCTCCGTCGCGCTCGTCGCTTCGTCCTCCTGCGTTGTCACCACGTCGACGAAATGCGCGAGCGAGCGGCCGTCGCACGGCAGGATGAGACGTGCGGTGGCGTGCAGCATGAGCCGGGTATCGTCGTCGAGTTCCTCCGCATTGCGGATGAAGACACCGCCCGGCCGGTCGAGTATCGTGTCGCTGGAAGCGAACAGCGCTTCCATGATGCGGTCGTGCAGCTCGTGCAGATATGACGTGGGCTGTGCGTGCAGGATTACCAGGTCCACGACGAGCCCGCGCCGCCGCCAGAAGTGGTGTGCGGCGCCGATCTGTCGAAGCGTAGGCAGACCCTCCGGACCGTCGATGGTGGCCAGGACGATCCTGCGGTCGCCCGAGATGCCGGCCGCCCAGAGGAGAGGCTGTGCGCCGCGATTGCGCTCCAGGTCATCCCGGGACGCACGAAGATCCGGGTGCGGAAAGATCAGGCAGCCCGCCAGCTCCTGGAAAACAGCGGCATCGGCCGGCGTCAGTGCCAGGTCCTGGAGCTCCACCTGCTGCGACGTCCACGCGAGGTCGAGCGCGCGCTGGGCGGTGTGCGGGTCGTGATAGCGGTCAGCCAGCTCAAATGCGCGCTTGCGCGAGCTGGCGACGAGCGTGGTGAACGTCACGGACGCGGACTCGCCGGGCGCGAGCCGCAGGCGGCTGCGCAGGGCGAAGATGGGGTCCAGCACGGCGCCCGTGGTTCCCGACAGCGGGCCGTCGACCTCGAGCGACGCCGGGGCGCGGGTCGTGCGGCCGCGGCCGAGGAAGCGCGCGCGGTCGGTCTCGCAGGTCACCGGGCCCGAGGTGCAAATGCACGAGTCGACGACGTGCACGCACCACATGGAAGGCTCCGCAGCGGACCGCGGGCGCCGTGTAGCGGTGATCGCCGTACACCACTCGTGCCACTCCGTCTCGACGAACAGGTTTGCAAACGCCGGATGTGCACGGTCGGCATCCGCGGGGTTGAGCACGATCTCGCCGTAGCTCGTCAGCTCGATCTCGCGCGTGTCGTCCGCGTTGTTGGTGACAGTGACACAGCGGATCTCCGCAGCATCGTCCGGCACTACGGCGATCTCCATGCGCGTATCGATGGGGCCGTCGGTGCGTTGGAACGTGACGCGGTCCGTCGCCAGCTGTGCGCGATACGTGTCCGCCGGCGCGCACACCGGCTGGTGGGCCGCCGACCAAACCCGGCCGGAGGTGACATCCTTCACATAGCAGAACTGGCCCATGGAGTCCGTCGTGCCATCCGCACGCCAGCGCGTGACGGCGCTGTCCTCGAACCGGCTGAAGCCTGCGCCGGCGTGGCTCACCATCACCGTGTAGGGCAGCCAGCCGAGCAGCGCGACGTGCGGGCGCGGCGTATCCGCGTGGTCGTACTCGCGTACCGCGGGACTCTCGGCTTCCGGCCGTGGCAGCGCCTCATCGACACTGGACTGCTGCGGCGCCTGGAGCACGAGCCGACGCGGAATCCGCTCGTGCAGCAGCAGCTCCGCCGAGCGCACCAGCGGCTCCCTGTGGAAGCGCTCCTGCCACACTCCGTCGGTGAGCAGGTTCGTGAACGCGACGAGGCTCATCCCGATGTGGTGCGCCATGTAGCTGCCGATGATCGCGTAGTCCTGGCCGGGGTCCGGCCGTGTGAAGTCGACAGCGTCACGGAACCCGTAACGACCGAGTGCACCGAGATCCGTGAGCGCGGCGAGATTCTCCATCGCCAGGTCCGGCTCGACCATCAGCGCGAGCGCGGAGGCATAGGGGGCGACGACCAGATCGCGACCCAGCCCGCGCTTCAGTGCGAGGTCGGGCACACCGAACGCACGGTACTGATACGTGAGATGACGGTCGCGTACGTTGTACGCGCTCTCGCTCACCCCCCAGGCCACGCCACGGCTCGAGCCATGGCTGATCTGGCGCTGTACGGCGCTCTGGCAGGTCTGGTCGAGCAGAGTGAACGGATAGGAGCGCATCACGAGCGCCGGCATCAGGTACTCGAACATGCTCCCGCTCCACGACACGAGCGCAGTCGCGCCGGCTGTGTGCGTCAGGGAGCGACCGAGCCGGAACCAGTGATCGAGCGGCACGTCGTTTCTGGCGACGGCAATGAAGCTCGCGAGCCGCGACTCGGATGCGAGCAGGTCGTAGTACGAGGCGTCGAGCGAATGACTGGCATACTGATAGCCGATAGAGAACAGCTCGAGATCCTCATCGAAGAGGAAGCGGAAGTCCATCTCGGCCACGTACGCCTCCGCGCGTGCGGCCAGCGCCTCCAGTCGTGCGCGAAGCTCCGCATTCGTCGCGGCTGCCCCCCTGTCCGGCGCCGCTGCGCCGTCGCTGGCTGTACTGCTGCCGCCGGCCCATGGCGGACGGGCATCGAGACACGCCTGCTTCACCGCCAGGAGGTGGCCGGCCAGGTTGCCGCTGTCCACCGTGGAGATGTATGCGGGCTCCATGACCTTGAGGTCGTGCAGGTCGTACCAGTTGAAGAAGTGCCCGCGGAACCGCCTCATCCGCTCCATGGCGCGGAATGCGAGCTCCAGCCGGTGCGTCATGTCCTCGAGCGGGATGAACCCGAGGTCATGTGCGCTGCCAATGGCGAGCAGCTGCAGTCCCATGTTGGTGGGGGAGGTGCGCATCGCCAGGACGGGTTCGGGGTCCTCCTGGAAGTTGTCCGGTGCGAGCCACTGCGTCCGCTCGCTGACGAACTCGTCGAAGAAGCGCCAGTGTCGCAGGGCAAGGTCGCGTGCAGTCGCCTGCTGTTCGGCATCGGGCATGCGCCGCCGGCGCACGGCCGGGGTGCTGAGTGCATGCGCGCCAGCGGGTGATACGGCCCAGAGAACGGCCATCCCCCCGAGCACGATGACGGACCACGACAATACGACGGGTCCGGTGCCGGACGTTCGTGCGAGTGCGAGCAGCGCAACCGCCGCAGCTGCGAGAGAGGGCAGCGCCATCGTTTGCCACACACCGCGCCCGCCGGCCGTAATGGCGCGCTCCGTGGTGGATGCCGTCTGCCACTCGAGCAGGTGCCGCTTCGAGACGAGCAGTCGCCAGAGCGTGCGCGCGATGGCATCCGCCGAGATCCACGCCTGATGCGGCAGAAAGGTTACCGCCAGCACGAATTGCTGTGCGTTCGTCACGGCGTCACGGCCCACGGCGGCGTAGTAGGCGCGCCATGACCGGTCGAGCGGCGGGCGCAGTGCGGCTACCAGCAGCGCGAGGATCCAGGGCGCGCCGATGGCGGCGAGGCCGAGCACCGTCCAGCGCAGCGGTGATCCCGGCAGCAGAGTCCAGCCTGCAACGAGAAAAAGGAGCTGCCCGATTTCGACAGTGCTGCGGCGCAGGTTGTCGAGAATCTTCCAGCGCGACAGCAGCGGGAGCCGGTTCGGCTCCGGACCGTCGGGTCCGGGCACGCGCGGTGTCAACCAGTCCAGCAGCTGCCAGTCGCCCCGTATCCAGCGATGCTTCCGTCGCGTGAAGGTGAGGTAGCGTGCAGGATAGTCATCATAGACGCTGATCGCGCTCACGAGACCCGCGCGGGCGTAGCTGCCTTCGATCAGGTCATGCGAGAGCAGCGTGTTTTCCGGAAATCGGCCGTGCGTGGCCTGCTCGAACACGTCCACATCGTAGATTCCCTTGCCCGTGAAACTGCCCTCGCCGAACAGGTCCTGGTACACGTCGGATGATGCCGTCGTGTACGGATCGACGCCGGGATGGCCGGAGTGAATCGATGCGAAGCGCGAGCGATGCGCGCTCGGCAGCGACACGCCGACGCGCGGCTGGAGGATGCCGTAGCCGCGCACGACGCGCCCGCTTGCGCTGTCGTACCGGGCGCGGTTGAGCGGGTGGGCCAGCGCGCCGATCAGCTGCGCGGCCGTGCCGGGCGGCAGTACGGTGTCCGAGTCCAGAGTGATGACATAGCGGACCGAGAACAGGGTGTCGACGTTGCCTGCGATCGTTGAGAACGCATCCCCGCCGCCACCGCGCAGGAAGTGGTTGAACTGGGAGAGCTTTCCGCGCTTGCGCTCCCATCCCATCCAGGTGCCCTGCCGCTCGTTCCAGCGTCGGTCGCGGTGAAACAGAAAGAATGTGTCGCGGGTGTCGGGCGCGTAGCGTTCGTTGAGGTCGCGCACGCAGTCGACCGCGGCCGCCACGATCGCGGCGTCCCCGGCGCACGACTGTGCCGCTGCGTCGGTGAAGTCGCTCAGCACGGCGAAGTGCAGATGAACCTCCCGGTTCGCCAGGAACTGCACCTCGAGGTGGTCGAATGCCTCACGCACCGATTCCACGCTGTCGAAGAGCGTGGGGATGACGACGGCAGTGCGGAGCTCGGGCGGAACGCCGGCGCGCTGCAGATCGAGTGCGGGAAGGGTGCGTGGCGGGAGCAGGGCGGTAACGAGCTGATCGACGGCGGCAATCGCGATGTGTGCGGCGGGCAGGAACGCGAACAGGAGCACGGCTCCCCAGGCGACGGCCGCAGGCGGGCCCGCCAGCCAGAGCACGGCCGCGAGAGTCGCCAGCAGGGCGGCGAGAACCGTGCTGATGAATGCGAAGTCGGGGTGTCGCAGCACCCAGCGGTGCACGGCCTCGCGCGGCTTCGGCCGGTAGCCGGTCGCCGCCTCCAGCTCGGCGAGTCCCTCGTCCACGAGATAGTAGCCGGTGTGCGCACTGACGTGCTCCGCGCCATGCGCTTCGAGTCCGGCCCGTGCGAGGTCGACGGTCAGCAGCGCGATATCTTCTTCGCTGTTGTTCGTGCGACGCGCCACCCGCTCCACGACGTGCCTGTAATGGTCGCGGGCGGCGAATGTCATGCGGGAGTGATATGCCGCGGGATCGTCGCGCAGCACCGACTCCATCACACTCTGCCGCTCGACGAATCCGCGCCAGTCCAGGTGGGCAATGGTGCGGAGGCTCGTGATGCTGTTCGCCATCATCACGTGTGTCAGCGCCAGGTGCTGCGTGGAGCGAGCGGATGCGACCTCGTGGTCCACCACCCGTTCGGTGATCCACTGCTCGATCTCCACGAGCGGCAGGTACGATGCGCTCGTCAGCCGCAGCTGATGGAGGAACCGCGCAATGAAGACTTCCGTCAGGCGCGGCGGATCAGCGACGAACGTGTCCAGGACGCGGCCGAGGGCGGCATTGCCATCCTCGCTCGCCTGCTCGATGCGCAGCGCCCAGGCATCGGCCTTCTCGATCTCGCTCATGCGCTGCATCGTGCGCAGCGCCATACGGCGTACGCTCTCGATGAGAGCGAGCCGGAACATCGCGGGCAGTGCCCACAGCTCGCCGATCGAGAGTGGCGCGACGGACTGCCAGGCCGTGACGAACAGCTCGAGGTTCTCGAGGTCGACGCGCGCTTCCGAGTGGGAGATCAGCGCGATCGCGAGCTCGTAGACGCGCGGGTATCCTGTGAGACGTCCGCTCGCCAGTTCGGGCAGCTCACGGTAGTAGCCGCGCGGCAGCGTTTCGTGGACTTCGCGGATCTGCTGCTGCACGACGTGGTAATTGTCCAGCAGCCACTCGCCGGCGGGACCGACGTCCACGTTGCGCGCAACGCCGGCCGCGAGCGCGGTCCGGGTATCATCCAGGATCTCTGCGGTCTCGGCCAGACGTGCCAGGAGCGCCGCTTCGCGGCGCGCGCCGGTGCGGGGCAGCACGGCTTCACGGCCGGCGACGTTGCGAGCTTTCTCGGCCAGCTGGTCGGTACCGAGCAGGGCACCGCGGATCGGTCCGGCGAGCAGCTCGTCACGGGCTGACCCCGGTCGAGCCTGGAAGGGGAGCCGGAAGCGGGGGACTGCTATTGCGCCCGTGTCATGAAGCGAGGTCGTCCTTTGGCGAGATGAAGCGCTACCGGTCATGCGTGCTACCCCCCGGCCCGGGCGAGGTTACGGCACGCGTGGTCACCGCGTCGACGACTGGCGTGGCACGCATCCGGCCGGCTAACGTCCACGCATGAATCGAACGAGAGATCGTCACGATGCGATTGTCGTGCTCGGCGGCATGGTGGAAGAGGATGGCACACTTGCGCCCTGGGTAGCCGCGCGTGTTGAGCGGGCACTCGAAGCGTATCAGGCCGGCGTCGCGGCGCGCGTCGTGTTCACGGGCCGTGTCGGTCTGTATGGTCCGGCGCAGCCGCGCGTTACGGAAGCCGCGGCAATGGCGGCATACGCGGAGCAGCGGGGCCTTCCTGCGGCAGCCGTCCTGCTCGAGGAGGAGGCCCGCGACACGCTCGGCAACGCATACTTCGTCCGGCGCGACATTCTCCAGCCCAACGGCTGGAGCTCGATACGGGTCGTCACGAACGATTTCCATCTGTCGCGCGCAGCATGGGTATTCCGCAAGGTCCTGGGGCCGCGCTACGACTTCTCGTTCACATCAGCGCCATCCGGGTTCTCGACGGACGAGCTGATCGTGCGCGCGCTCGACGAGTGCCGCGTCTCCGTCTTCCTCAACGAGTGGCTGGCAACGGTCGAGGACGGGGATGAGATCAGCGTGGACTCGGTCATGAGTCACCATCATCCCGTATACGGCAACGCGCCCATGATGTCGGCTGAGGAGATGGAGCGGCGCCTGAGCGAGATTGCACGGATCGACCGCATCGAGGGCACGGCGCAGTGGCTGCCGCGATCGGGCGTGCAGTAGCGGTCGCGGATCACTCCGTCCGGCTGCCTGAGCTCAGCGGACCTGGCGCGAATAGTCCTTCGTGAGTGCACGCAGCACGGCCGCGCTGTCGGTCTGCGACAGGGGGAGCAGACCGGCCGCGTCGATCGTAAGGCTCATGCGCCCGATCACGGCCGGCCATTCGCCAGCTTCGTATAGCGCCGGATCCGGCGTGGAGTGACAGACGCCGCAGCGATGGCTGAGACGATGGAAATCCGGGTCATCGTGCAGCTTCCTGGCGATCTTCTCCGGGAATTCCCGCACATCGATGTCCGCGCGCGCGCTGATGCCGGCCCGCGGGGCGGAGCCGGCCGGCGCGAGACGGGTCGCGGCCAGCTCGCGCAGCGCGGCTGCAGTATTGTTCATGCGGTCACTGCGCTGGCGGTCGCGATGTGAGATGACCGCGGCAGTCAGCATGCCGACCATCAGCAGCAGCCCCAGTACGCGCCGCAGGGTCATCGGCGGTAGAGATCATCCACTGCCTGGCGGATCTCCTTCAGCGACCGGCCCTCATTCGTCATGCGGTGCGCGAGGGCTGCTTCCGTGAGGCACACGTCGCAGCCGGCGCCATGATCATCCTGGAAGCAGGTCAGCAGCGAGCGGTGATTGGAGTGCTTGCTGCAGTCGCAGTGGCAGTAGAGACCGTCGAGCACGTGCGGTATCTCCGCGGCCATGTCGTAGACTTCCGCGATGCGCGGGTAGGACGCATAGCGGCTCGATGACGCGACGGTGACCGCGCTCAGATCGCCGCGCGGGTCGGGGTGATGCGCGTTTGCCGTACGCGTCGTCGCCAGTCCGAGCAGCAGTACGACCACCGCGAGTGCGACGACGGTGTAGCGGATGAAGGGTGATACCTGCTGCCTGGGCTGCTTTCTGTTCCTGCCCATTGTACTCCCGCCTGAGCCTGATGGCGTTGTTCACGATGGTGCGGCCACGCCGGCCGCGGTCGGATCCGTGTCGGACTATAACGTATCGCGACCGGCGGGACGAGCCGGCAAAGCCCGGAAGAGATGTAAGGCGATCCACCACATACGCCATCCCGCCTGTCGCGGTGCCAGCCGACGGTCTTGCCGGGCTGAGGATGCACGGCTCAATTCCACTTTCGCCTGAGCCCCCGGAGCTGCCATGTCGTCTGCCCGCCGCGCCTTCCCCGCCGTGTTCATGCTGCTGCTGCCGATGACGGCGGGCGCGCAGGCGCCCCGGCTCATTTTCGAGCTGGAGGGCGGCCCCGCCTGGCAGAGCTACAACGATGTCGAGATCCCCAACGACGGCTCAGCGACGAGGTTCTCGCTGTATGATCTGGCGGGCAGTGGACCGTGGCCGGCCGGCAGGCTCTACGTCACCTGGAACATGGCGCCGCGGCACGGACTCCGGCTGCTCCTCGCGCCGTTCAGTCTGACGGAGACGGGCACGCCGGAGAACGAGGTACGGTTCGCTGGTGCGACCTATCCCGCCGGCGCACCGGTGCAGGCGACGTACACGTTCAACTCGTACCGGCTGTCGTATCGTTATCTGGCGCGCGCGGGTGACAGGACTTCCGCGTGGATCGGTGCGACCGTGAAAATCAGAGATGCAGTGATCGCTCTGGATGGCAGCACGTCGAGCCGCAAGGACGATCTGGGCGTGGTACCGCTGCTGCACGCTGCGGGGGAGTATCGCATCGCACCGGGCTGGCGTGTCGGTCTGGACGCGGACGCTCTGGCCGGGGGGCCCGGCCGTGCGATCGATGCCGCGCTCGAGCTGAGGCACGACATCGACAGCCGCTGGACGGTGGAGGCCGGGTACCGGATGGTCGAAGGCGGCGCCGATGTCGACGAAGTCTACACGTTCGCGTGGCTGCATTACGCAACGGTGTCACTGGTGTGGCGGCCGGGAGCGGTGCATTGAACGGCGGGCGCACACGCATTGCGCAGTGGCTCAGAGAGCTTCTTTCAGCTGAATGACGAAGGGAGTCAGCGTGGCTCAGGTTGAGGCGGGCCCGGCTGTCGTTCTGGTGACCGGCGCCACCGGCTACATCGGCGGCCGACTGGTTCCCCGCCTGCTGAGTGCCGGGCACGCGGTGCGTTGCCTGGTGCGTGACCAGGGGCGACTGCAGGGTCGCAGCTGGCAGGATGATGTCGAAGTCGTGACGGGCGATGTACTGCAGCCGGACACGCTCGAGGCAGCGATGTCCGGCGTGACGGCGGCATACTACCTCGTGCACAGCCTCGGCACGACGGATTTCCATGAACGCGATGTTGCGGCGGCGCGCAACTTCGGCCGGGCCGCGGCCGCGGCGGGAGTCGGCCGCATCATCTATCTCGGCGGTCTGGCCGAGGCGGCACCGGGGCTGTCGGAGCATCTGCGCTCGCGACAGCAGACCGGTGACGCTCTGCGCGAGGCCGGCGTCCCCGTTACCGAGTTCCGCGCGGGCGTGATCGTAGGATCCGGCAGTCTGTCGTTCGAGATGATCCGGTATCTGACGGAGCGCGTGCCGGTCATGATCTGTCCGCGCTGGGTCTACACACGCACGCAGCCGATAGGCATCCGCGAGGTGCTTCGGTATCTGAGCGCGGCGCTCGAGGTACCGGAAAGCACCGGGCGGATCATCGAGATCGGCGGCTCGGACGTCATCACGTACGGCGACATGATGATGACCTACGCCGAAGTGCGCGGGTTGAAGCGCTGGATGGTGCCGGTGCCTGTGTTGACGCCGCGACTCTCGTCGCTGTGGGTGAACGTGGTGACGCCGATTCCGGGCGCGATCGCACGGCCGCTGGTGGAAGGGCTGCGCAACGAGAACGTCGTTCACGACAACGCAGCCCGGATACTCTTCCCGCAGATCGAGCCGGCGAGTTATCGCACGTCGGTGGAGCGCGCACTGAGCAGGCTCCAGGCGAGCAGTGTGGAGTCCGCGTGGAGCGACGCGCTCAGCAGCAGTCGGCAGGCTGCGGAACCGGTCACGTTGACGAACCGTGAAGGCATGGTGCGCGAGCATCGCCGGCGCGTCGTCGCTGCATCACCCGCGGAGGTGTTTCGCGTCTTTACCGGCGTCGGCGGGGAGCGCGGCTGGCTCTACATGGACTGGGCGTGGCGGCTGCGCGGATTCGCCGACCGTCTGCTCGGCGGGGTGGGCGTACGGCGCGGGAGACGCGACCCGGATCAGCTGCGCGTCGGCGATGCACTGGACTTCTGGCGCGTCGAGGCCATCGAAAGGGACTACCTGCTGCGGCTGCGCGCGGAGATGAAGGTGCCCGGCATGGCGTGGCTGCAGTTCGATGCGGTGCCGCGGGAGGACGGGCGCACCGTTCTCACGCAGACCGCGTTCTTCGCACCGAAGGGGCTGTCGGGCTGGCTCTACTGGTACGGCCTCTACCCGATCCACCGCATGATCTTCAGCGGCTTCATCGAGGCGATCGCACGACAGGCGGAGGGAACGGCGCGGCAGGCTGCGCCCGCTCAGCCCCGCTGACCGAACAAGGCCAGGCCACGCGCCGCAGGCAGATTTGCGCGTCGCACGCAGCGCGGGTGTTACGCTGCTTCGACGTTCTCGCGTGACTGCGGCAGTCGCAGCGTGAACGTCGACCCTTCACCAGGTCGACTCTCAACGGTCAGCTCACCGCCCATGATGCGCGCGAGCTCACGGCAGATCGCGAGGCCGAGCCCGACGCCCCCATGGAGACGCGTGTACGTCTGGTCCACCTGCACGAAAGGCTCGAAGATACGCTCGAGCTGGTCGGCCTCAATGCCGATTCCTGAATCGGTCACCGTGAAAGAGAAGGTCCCGTCCTGGGAGTCGGCGGCAGCACTGACATGTACCGTCCCGCTCGCCGGCGTGAACTTGATCGCGTTCGCGACCAGGTTCTGCACGATCTGCTGCACGCGGTAGGCATCGCCGCGGAAGAGCCGGTCGCCCATCGTGCCGCTGCTGTCGCTCGTCAGCGCGATGCTCTTCTCCGCCGCCGCGGGCTCCGCCGCCACGAGCACGTCGCGGATGATGGCATCCGCGTCACCCGTGTCGTCTTCGATGGTCATGCGGCCGGCTTCGATCCGGGCCAGGTCGAGCACCTCGTCCACGAGGCGGATCAGGTAGTTGCCGCCCACCTTGATACGCTCCATCTGCTGTCGCTGCGCAGCCGACAGCGGCTCCGGAACGCCGAGCAGGAGCAGGTCCGTGTAGCCGATGATGGCATTGATCGGCGTGCGCAGCTCGTGGCTCATGGTGGCCAGAAACTCCGACTTGGCGCGGTTGGCCGTCTCGGCTTGCGCACGCGCGTTCTGCGCCTCGCCGATCTCGCTGCGCAGCCGCGCGTGTGACCTTGCGATCTCTCCGGCCATGCGATTGAATGCCGCGGCCAGCTCACCGATCTCGTCGTGCCGCGTCGAGCGAACAGGGGCCGGCCGACCCCCCGTGCCCAGCTGGCGCGTTGCCTCCGCGAGCTCGCGGAGCGGCCGGGTGATGCGGCGACTAAGGAGCCAGGCTCCGACCATACCGAGCACGATCAGCAGTGCGGCGCCGACCACCAGCTGTTTCAGAAATGAGTGCGGCCCGGCCAGCACCGCTTCCAGGGGCGCCTCGGCCACGAGCGAGATCGGCGTGCGCGCGGCCGGTGCCACCCAGGCCACGGCCGGCGTACCGTCTCCCGGCCGTTCGTGTTGCGATGGCACCGCCGCGTTATGATCGAACGGTGCTTCGACCGCCTCTCCAGTCAGCGTTATCCAGGGGCCGCCGACACTGTTCACATAGTACACGGCGTATCCGGGACCGATCAGCTCGCCGACCGCCTCGGCAGAGCCGGGATCGCCGATCGTCAGCAGTCTCGCTACGGCGCCCGTGGTGTCATTCCCACTGACCAGCGGTGCCGTGATCCACAGGTACGGGCGTCCGCCCACCACCCCGATCGGCGTGTACCCGGTGTGCCCCACGTCCACGAGGTCACGGATGCTGTCCACCTGCGTGCTCGTGACGGCCGCCGGCCAGGCGCCCGCACGCGCGACGCTGCGGCCATCGGGCAGCAGAAGCTCGACGGAGAGTGAGTCCGAGCGGTCCACGAGTCTGGCCAGGACCTCCGCTGCCCCGCCGTCATCTGTTCCCGATCGCAGTGCGGCGGTCACGGCCGGCGCGCTGCCCGCGCGCGCCATGTCGGCTGCTGATTCCTGGGCACCGTTGTCGACGAGGCCGGCGAGCTGCTCGGCCGTCTGATGCAGACGACTCTCGTTGGCAGCGATTGCGGAGTTGCGGACCTGGTGATACGCGGCCCACGCCCCGCCGGCTACCAGGAGGATGAGGAGGGCCGTGATGACCAGGGGCAGCTTGTACTCCAGCGACATCCCGCGGTCGCGGCTGCGTCGCTCCGGGCCAGGATGATCTTGCATGCCGACAAATTACTCCGGTGAGGTCTTCCGGCCAACGGCCTTGTTGCCGCCCTGGCAAAGCGGGCAGAAGTACGTGCTGCGATTCATGTCGCCCTGCATGAAGCGTTCGACAGGTGTGCCGCAGTCGAGACATGGCTTGCCGGCGCGCATGTAAACCCAGAGCCGTTGCGCTGACGGAGTCGGTCGGCGCCTGAGCGGGACCGCGGTGCGGCGCCGTGTCAGCAGATTCAATCGCATCAGATGCGCGGCCTTCCGGAAGATCTCCGCAAGCGTGTCCGCAGCGATGTCGTGCATCCGCGTGCGGGGGTGCACGCGACACTCGAACAGGACCTCGCTCTTGTAGACGTTGCCGATGCCGGCGGCGACGCGCTGGTCCATCAGCACGTCGCCGATCTCGCGACTGGCGTGAGCGGGCATGCGGGCGCGGCGCACGGCCTCGTCGATGTCGGGCGGGTCGGCGAGGAGGTCGGGGCCGAGGCGGCCGAGGCGCGGATGTGTACGCAGGGCCGTCTCGCGCAGCAGCTCGGCCGTGAATGCGCCTTCGCAGATGTATGCCGTCTCATCTGCGACGAGCATCGCGGTGATGTTGCGCGGTGCGCGTTCGTGCACGTGCCGGCGTATCCAGCTGCCCTTCATGCCGAGGTGCACCCGCAGGATCCAGCCGCCCTCGATGTGGACGAGCAGATGCTTGCCGCGCGCTTCGATGCATTCGATCGTGCGGCCGGCGAGCTCCGGTACGTCGCCGCGATCGCGCACGAAGAACCGGGCGAGCCTGCGGCCCTTGAGCTCGCGGTTCAGCACCCGCGCATTGCGATGGACGGTATCGCCTTCGGGCATTGCTACTGTGCGCGCAGCCGCATGTATCGATAGTCGTGCTGGAATCCGGCCTCCTGGAGCAGCGGTGCGAGCGGCGACCGGATGGCAGCATCGGATCCGATGCGCTCGATGGAGATCGTGCGTGACGGCCGCCCCCGTGCGACATCGCGCAATGCCGGCAGGGCGCGGGCAATGCTGTCATCGCTCGCGTCCGCGAACGTGCGCAGACGGCGGCCGTCGCGGTCCAGGTAGAGGACGGGGATGCCGTCCGTCAGCACGACGATCGCTCCCGCCGCGCGCCGCGCACCGCGCGTGGCATCGCTTTCAGTGAACGGCGGCCAGGGCAGGAGCCAGCCATAGGGGTTGGCGGGATCGGTTGCGGCCAGGGCGATGGCGGTGCTGTCAGGCGCCGCGTCGCGCTCGCGGCGGAGACGGTCGACGATGCCGGGCCAGGCGAACTGTGCACCGCCGAGGCCTTCGACGAAATAGCCGCGGCGCAGCCGGCCGGCCTCCTCCATCGAGCGCAGCACGTTGTAGACACTGCCGAAGCCGCCGCCGAGTGCTTCGACCTGCGCCGTCTCGCGCGCGACGATGCCGTGCCGGTCGAGCAGCGTCGCGGCCCACGAATGCGCGCGCTCGGTCGAGCTGACATCGGTGTGCACCAGGTCCCTGACGAGTGACCAGCGCCCGCCGATCACAGCGCTCCGTCCGCCGCGTGGCTGCGGGCCGCGCCACCAGCCGCGCGGCAGCCTGCGCCGCTGCGAAGATTCGGCGCGCTCGCCCGGGATACCGAGCGGACGTGCACGCGGCGGGCGCGCTGACTTGCGTACGCGCACGCCGAGCGAGCGCAGCGCCGCAAAAGTATCGTTCGTAATGAGGCCGGCCCACACCAGATCCCACACCGCCTCGAGCACAGCACTCTCGTCATGCGCGGGCAGGGCAGCGACGAGCTCCGCGTGGAACGAAGCGCCGCGCCGTGCCAGGCGGTCGAGTATCATGCGATGTCGCTCGTCGAACCCCTCGATACGCGCGCTGGCTTCCTCTTCATCGTTCGGGATCAGCAGTCGGTCGACGCGCTCGCGCCGGTACAGCACGATGCGGCCATCATCCCCGCGCAGTGGCGAGTGCCCGGTCCATACCAGCCAGCCCATTGCACCGAGCTCATCGAGATGCTCCGGCCTGAACGAACGGATGCGCGCGGGCAGGATCATGCGCACGAGGTCACGATAGCTGAGCGGCATCCCCTCCAGCTGGCTGATCGCGTCCTCGAGCCGCTCGTGCGGGTCGAACGCGGCCGTGCGATGCCAGGCGGGAAGGAACCGGCCGAGCACCTCACGCGGGACGGGCGCCACCTGGCCGCGCAGCATAGCGATCGTGCGCCGCTTGATCTGTCTGAGAACATCAGGCTCGCACCACTCGCTGCCACTGCCGCCCGGCCGGAACTCGCCATGCAGGAGGCGGCCGTCGGCCGCCAGCCGCTGGAGCAGCACTTCCGCCTGCGCGGCGACAATGCCGTAGCGTGCGGCCGCCTCATCCGTCGAGAACGGCCCGTGTGTCCGCGCCCAGCGCATCAGCAGCGTCTCCACCGGCTGCTCGACCGCCTCCAGGAACACCGACGCGATACCGGAGGGCGGTGCGGTGCCCAGCGCATCACGGTAGAGCGCAGCGTCCTCGACCGCGATCCACGCATCGCGACCGGCGACACGCACGCGCGCTGCGCGCCGGCTCGACTGCAGCTCGCCCAGCATGGGCGCGGCATCGGCATCGGTGCGCTCGTCGATCTCCGGCTCCGTCAGATCGCCCAGCTGACGCAGCATGTCATGCAGGTCGTCGGCATGCCGCGCGCGACGTCCGTCCGCGCGACGCTGCAGCGCGGCCTCCACCTGCTCGATGACCTCCGCATCGAGCAGCTCGCGCAGGTCAGCCTCGCCGAGCAGCTCGCGCAGCAGCTTCACGTCCACGGAGAGTGCCTGCGCGCGCCGTTCCGCAGCGGGCGAGTCCCCTTCATAGAGATATGCCGCTACGTACGCGAACACGAGTGAGCGCGCGAACGGCGAGGCGAACGCCGTCTCCACCTCGTTGATGCGCACCTCGCCCGCCTCCACGGCGCGCAGTACATCGCGCAGCGCCGGCACGTCGAACACATCCTGCATGCACGAGCGGAACGTCTCGACGACCATTGGAAACGACGGGTACTGGAGCGCGATCTCCATCAGCTTCTGCGCACGCAGCCGCTGCGCGAACAGCGGCGTGCGCTGTCCCGGCCGGCGACGCGGAAGCAGCAACGCGCGCGCGGCGTTCTCACGGAACTCGGCGGCGAAGATCGGCGAGCGCGGCAGCTCGAGCAGCAGCCGGTCCTCCAGCTCATCGGGGTCGGGTACGAGGAGCGATGCATCCGGTGGCTCATCGCCGTCCGCGATCGTCAGCACGATGCCATCGTCACTCCACACGGCCTGCACGTCGTAGCCGACGCGATCGGACACGATCGCGCGCAGTGCGAGCGCCCACGGCGCGTGCACACGCGCACCGAACGGCGTCAGGATGCAGACGCGCCAGTCGCCCAGCTCATCGCGGAACCGTTCGACCGTGATGTCGCGATCCGTCGGCAGGCCGCCCGCGATCTCGCGCTGCTCCTCCAGGTAGTCGAGCAGGTTGCCCGCAGCGCGCTCATCGAGTCCATACTCCGAGCGCAGGAGCGCGTCCGCCTCAGCGCGTGGCATGCTCGCGAGCGTACGCGTCATCTCGCCGAGCGCGCGACCGAGCTCCAGCGGGCGGCCGGGCCCCTCGCCTTTCCAGAACGGCAGCCGTCCCGACTCGCCGGGCGCGGGCTCCACGATGACGCGGTTGCGGTTGATGCGCTGGATGCGCCACGTGGACGCGCCGAGCGTGAACGTCTGCCCGGTCGTGACCTCGTGCACCATCTCTTCATCGAGCTCGCCGATGCGCGGTCCGTCATCGCCGAGGAACACGCCGTACAGGCCGCGATCGGGAATGGTGCCCGCGTTCACGGCCGCGAGCATGCGCGCGCTGCGCCGCCCCTGGAGCAGGTCATGCTCGCGGTCCCACGTCAGGCGCGGTCGCAGATCGGCGAAGTCGTGCGACGGATAGAGCCCGGCCAGCATGTCGAGCACGCCGCGGAACGCATCGTCGGGCAGGGCGTGGAAGCTGGCGGAGCGGCGCACGACGCGCGCGAGGTCCGGGACGTGCCAGTCCTGGATGGCGGTCATCGCGACGATGTGCTGCGCGAGCACGTCGAGCGGATTGCGCGGCACGCGCAGCGCCTCGATTGCGCCATCGCGCATGCGGCGTGACACGATCGTCGCCTCGAGCAGGTCACCGCGATGTTTCGGGAAGATGCGTCCGATGCTGGTCTCGCCCACGCCGTGTCCCGCGCGGCCGATCCGCTGGAGCCCGCGCGATACCGCGCCGGGCGACTCGACCAGGATGACCAGATCCACCGCGCCCATGTCGATGCCCAGCTCCAGCGAGCTGGTCGCGACAATGGCGCGCAGCGTGCCGCCCTTGAGCGCCTCCTCGATCTCCCGGCGCTGCTGCTGAGCGACGCTGCCGTGATGCGCGCGTACCAGGTCCTCGCCTGCGGTCTCGTTCAGACGCTGCGCCAGACGCTCGCACAGGCCGCGGCTGTTCACGAACACGATCGTCGAGCGATGTGCGCGGATCAGCTCGATGATGCGCGGATGGATGGCCGGCCAGATGCCGTACTGGCGCGTCGCTTCATCGTGATCCGCGAGCATGAGCGGACCGGATCCCGGCAGGTCGGGCGACAAAACCTCGAATCCGCCATCCTCCGTCTCGATCACCGGGCGGGTCATGTCATCGACCGTTACCACCACCTGGAGGTCCAGGGCCGGTGGGCGATGCGTGTCGACGATGCTGACGGGGCGGTCGCCGCCGAGGTAGCGGGCCACCTCGCTTGCCGGTCGCGCGGTCGCGGACAGGCCGATGCGCTGCGGGTCCTGGTCGGCCAGCGCGGACAGCCGTTCGAGGGAGAGCGACAGGTGCGAGCCGCGTTTCGTCGCCGCGACCGCGTGCACCTCGTCGATGATCACCCAGCGCACCGTGCGCAGTGTCTCCCGCGCCTGAGAGCCCAGGATCAGGAACAGCGATTCGGGCGTCGTGACGAGGATCTCAGCGGGATCCTTCGCCTGCCGCCGGCGGTCCTGTTGCGGCGTATCACCGGTACGCACATCGACGCGCGGCAGGCGCAGCGCCGTGTCGCCTTCGTCGAGTCCGGACGCGCGGCGGATCCCCGCCAGCGGCACGCGCAGGTTGCGGTCGATGTCGTATGCCAGCGCCTTGAGAGGGGACACGTAGACGACGCGCACGCCCGGCTCCGCATCGGCCGGGAGACGCGTGAGCTGGTCAATGGCGTAGAGGAATGCCGCCAGCGTCTTGCCGCTGCCCGTCGGTGCGATCAGGAGGGTGTGTTCGCCCTCGGCAATGCGCTCCCAGCCGAGCCGCTGCACGTCCGTGGGACGGGCGAACGCGGCCTCGAACCAGCGGCGCGTGACGTCGGTGAAGTAGTGCAATCCCTGCGGGCCCTGTGTCGGTGTCGGGGGTTCGGGACCAGTGGTATTCATACCCCGCTGCGGCGCCGGGGTACCCGGCTGCACGCTTCATTCCCACAGGGGTGATCCTCCCCGCGCAGCTCAGGGTTTTCCCCACGGCGGCCGTGACCGCGCCTGCACATGTTCAGCGACGAAGCGGAATCGTCCGAAAGGGAGGCATGGAGATGAAGGGCAATCAGAAGGTGATCGACGGGCTGAACGGGCTGCTGGCGGATGCCACGGTGTTCTACCAGAAGCTGAGGCACTACCACTGGAACGTGGTCGGCAGCGATTTCTTCACGCTGCACGTGAAGTTCGAGGAGCTCTACACGGCGTGGGCGCTCACGATCGATCAGATGGCGGAGCGCATCCTGATGCTGGAGGGCGTGCCGCTGCACACCCTGGCCTCGATGCTGGAGAGTACGGAGCTCCAGGAGGACGAGTCGATTCCGGGCGCCGCGGAGATGGTGGATGCGCTTCTGGGCGACCTGTCCGTGATCAGGTCCCGGCTGATGGCGCTGATTGGCACGGCGGAGTCGGCGGAGGACAGGAGCACCGTCAATCTGCTGGATGCCGTGGCCGACGCGCTCGACAAGGACGTCTGGATGCTCGGCGCCTGGAAGAAGGAGGGCTCGAAGGCGTGGACCTGACGCGGCCGACGGGTGTCGCTCTCAGCCGCTCGTTACGCTGAAAGCGGCACGCCGCGCGTGCTCCAGCACCTCTTCCTCATCGCAGACCTCGATCCGGCGGTCGTGCATGAGCACGCGCCCGTCGCACACGGTCGTGTGGACGTTGGCCGCGGTGGCCGCGTAGACGAGGGCGGAGACGGGGTCGTGCAGCGGCTGGGTAGCCGCGCCCGCGAAGTCGACGAGGATAAGGTCGGCCGGCTGCCCCGCCGCGATGGTGCCGCTGCCATGGCCGAACACCGCAGCGGGCGTGCTGGTCGCCATGGCGAGCGCGTCGGCGGCCGGGAGCGTAGTGGCATCGGCATCCAGGTTCTTCTGGAGCAGCGCCGCGAGCTTCATGGATTCGATCATGCTGAGCGTGTTGTTCGACGCGGCGCCGTCGGTACCGAGACAGACCCGCACCCCGGCCTGGCGGGCCCGGCTGTACCTCATGATCCCGGCCGTAGCGAGCTTCAGGTTGGCGGCCGGATTCGTCACGAGTGTCGCGCCCGCCGCGCCGAGCAGATCGAGCTCGGCGTCATCCAGGAACTGGCCGTGCACGGCCACCAGGCGCGCGTTCACGAGCCCGGCCCGTTCCAGCAGCTGCGCGGGACGGCAGCCATGCTCCGCCACGCAGCGCTCGACCTCCGCGGCCGTCTCCGAGAGGTGGATGTGCACCACCAGATCATGCTCGGCGGCCACCCCGCCGATCCAGCGCAGCACGTCCGCCGGCACGGTATAGATCGAATGCGGTGCGGCGGCGAGTGCCACACGGCCGGTGACCCGCTCCTCTCGCGCGAGCCGCACGAGCTCGTCCTTCTGCCGCTGGAACAGCTCTGCATCACCGAGATCGATCAGCGTCTGTCCGACCAGCGCCCGGACACCCATCTCCTCCACCGCGCGCACGATGCCGGGGCGGTGCCAGTACATCTCGTTGAAGAACGTCGTGCCGCCGCGGATCATCTCGAGCATGCCCAGGCGCGCGCCATGGAAGACGTCCTCCTCGGTGAGCCGCGCCTCGGCCGGCCAGATCCGCGTCTGGAGCCATTCCATGAGCGGCATGTCGTCGCCGTAGCCGCGGAACAGCGTCATGGCCACGTGGGTGTGTGCGTTCCGGAAGGAAGGAAAAACATGGAGCCCGCGCGCGTCGATGACGCGTGCCGCGGAGCCCGCTGGTCCACGACTGCCGCCCGCCGCGGCCCGCTCGCCGCGGGACGCATCCGACGCCGCCGCGCGGTCGGACACACCATGCGGCGGCTCGCCGCGGCCGGACGGATCGCGGGAAACTGCGGGCGTGACAGCCGTGATGCGGCCTTCGGCGATAGCCAGATCGACCGTGTACCCGCCGAGTGCGGCGCCCCGTATCTCGAGAGCGGGCGCACTCATCGGGTGGCCTCCCGCCACAGGCGGAGCAGCTGGGCGACCAGGCTCCGGGCCATCTCCGCGTTACGGGCAAGCTGTGCGCGGAAGGCCTCCAGCGTCAGCGGCTCGGCGCCCATGCCGTTCGCATAGTTGTCCACGATGCAGAGCACGCCGTAAGCTAATCCCCGTTCCTGGCACAGCGTCGCTTCCGATGCTGCAGTCATGCCGACCACGTCGGCATCGCGCGCCAGCATCCTGACCTCCGCGGGTGTCTCGAAACGCGGGCCGTGCGTCTGGACGTACACGCCCGAGTCGATGATGCGGGTCGCCGCACCACCGGCCGCGTCGGCTGCGGAACGCAGCAGCGCGCGCACCCCCGGATCGAGGGCGGGTACGATGTGCATGTACTCGTCGCTGGCAAATGTGGGCGGCGGCGACCAGGAGATGTAGTCGTCCGGGATCACGACGTCGCCCGGATGAATCGTGTCGCGCAGCGCTCCGGTGGACGCAAGACCTGCGACGGTGCGCACGCCGAGCTCTTCCAGCGCCAGCACGTGTGCATGGTGGGGTATGCGGTGCGGCGGGCGGTATTCCTTCTCGCCGTGCCGGCGGATGAAGACGAAGTCGGCGGCATGGTAGAGAACGACATCGCCGGCGGCAGTGGCGATAGTCTCGCGTTTCGCGTCCGGCAGGTCCACGCCCTCGAGGAACGCGCTGCCGGCAATGACGCCGAGCGTCGGTATCATCATCAGCTCAGAGAAGGTCCGTGAAAGTAGATGGCCGGGATCGACGCAGCATATGGACGGAGGGCGACGATATCTTCATTGTCGACCAGCTCGCACTGCCGTTCCGCTTCACGGTCCGGCAGCTGCACACGCTGGACGACGCCGTCGCTGCGATTGCATGCATGAGAGTCCGGGGCGCACCGCTGATCGGCGCGGCTGCCGCTTTCGGCCTCGCGCTCGCCGCACGCAGCGATGACCGCTCCGCCTCCCTCGAGGATGCGGCGCGCCGCCTGCTCGCGACACGGCCGACGGCGGTCAACCTGCACTGGGCCGTCACGCGGGTCGCGGAGCGCTTGCGCGCCACACCCGAAAGCGAACGCGCCGCGGCGGCATTCGCGCTGGCGCGTGACATTGCGGATGAGGACGTCGCGATCAACCGGCGGATCGGGGAGCATGGCGTGAACGTGATACGGCACATTGCTGCCCGCAACCCGGACCGCCCGCTTCAGATCCTGACCCACTGCAATGCCGGCTGGCTTGCCACGGTGGACTGGGGCACCGCGACGGCCCCGATATACATGGCTGCGCGCGCACACATCCCCGTGCACGTCTGGGTGAGCGAGACGCGGCCGCGGCTCCAGGGTGCTCTCACGGCATGGGAGCTGGCGCAGGAGGGGATCCCACACACGGTCATCGCGGACAATACCGGCGGCCACCTCATGCAGCGCGGTGCCGTCGACATGGTCATCACGGGCACCGACCGCGTGACGCGGCGCGGCGATGTCGCGAACAAGATCGGCACGTACCTGAAGGCGCTGGCCGCGCGCGACAACGATGTGCCGTTCTACGTCGCGGCACCTTCCCCGTCCATCGACTGGTCCCTCGACGACGGTGCGTCAGTTCCCATCGAAGAGAGGGACGCCAGCGAGGTCACCCACGTGCGCGGCGTAGACGACAACGGTCGCGAGACACGCGTGCGGATCCTCGGCGAACGGACGCCGGTAATGAACGCCGGCTTCGATGTCACGCCGGGCCGGCTCGTGACCGCACTGATTACGGAGCACGGAGTGGTGCCGGCCACGGAAGCCGGCCTCGATCAGGTCATGACAGGAGTGAACACGTGAGCGCTGCGGGCGGCACCGGCGGCCCGGGCGGCACCTTTGGTCGGGCGGCGCGCGGCGATGCGGCACTGCGCGACCAGATTGTCGCGGGCTGCAGGCGCATGGTCGCGGACGGCCTCACCCGCGGTACGTCCGGCAACATCAGCGCGCGTACGGCGGGTGGCATGCTGATCACGCCATCGAACGTCGAATACGCGACAATGGACGCGGCCGACGTCGTCGCCGTGTCACTCGATGGCGAGCCGCGGGATTCGGCAGGACGTCGTGCATCCACCGAGTGGCGCATGCATGCCCGGATCCATGAGACACGTGCGGACGTCAAGGTCGTCGTCCACACGCACTCGCCGTATGCCACGGCGCTGGCATGCATGCGCCGTCCGATTCCGGCGTTTCACTACATGGTGGCTGCGGCCGGCGGCCGCGACGTGCCATGCGCGCCATATGCCACGTTCGGCACGGTTGAGCTCGCGGCCACGGCGGCCGCGGCACTGATCGATCGCAACGCGTGCCTGCTGGCGAACCACGGGGTGCTGGCGGTCGGCCCCAGTGTCTCGGCTGCGCTCGGCCTGGCGCTCGAGATCGAGACGCTGGCGCAGCAGTACTGCATCGCGCTTCAGGCGGGCGAACCGGTGCTGCTGTCCGACGCACAGATGGCCGAGGCTCTGGAAGCGTTCAGCGACTACAGATCATGAGCAGGGACACACGACTGGAGATGACATGAACAGGTACATGAAGAACATCGCTGCGGTAATCGTCCTGCTCGTAACTGCACCCGCCGCCAGCCTGAGCGCACAGGAACGTCCGTTCGCGACACTGCGCGAGCAGACCGACGTCCGGCAGGAGTGGCTCTCACTTCGACTGGAGCGGGTGCTGCCGCGGCTCATGCGGGAGCAAGGCGTCGCGATGTGGATCGTGCCCGTGCGCGAGTACAACGAAGACCCGGTGTTCCACTCGCTGGTATCACCCACCACGTTCGCCGCGCGCCGCCGCACCATCTACGTTTTCCACGACCGCGGCATCAGGGATGGTGTCGATCAGGGCGTGGAGCGGCTGGCGATCGGCGGGACCTCACAGGGCGGCCTCTACACCGTGGTGCGCGATCCTGACGCGGCCATTGGTACCGCCGGCACGACGCGCCGCGCGGCCGAGCCGTTCGGACCGGAGCAGTGGAAGCTGCTCACGCCGCTGGTAGCTGAACGGGACCCGCAGACGATCGCGGTCAACGTCTCGCACACGCACGCGTTCTCCGATGGACTTACGCTGGGAGAATGGGAGCAGATGGAGCGTGCGCTCGGGGAGACGTTCGCCGCGCGCGTCGTGCGCCGCGAGCTGCTCCCGCTTCATTACATCGAGGAGCGGCTGCCGGAGATGCTGCCCGCGTACGTGCGCATGCAGGATCTGGTGCACGACATCATTGCGACGGCGTTCTCGAACCGCGTCATCACACCCGGCGAGACGACGACACAGGATGTGGTGTGGTGGCTGCGGCAGCGCGTCAACGATCTGGGCCTCGGCTCCTGGTTCCAGCCGTCCGTCACCGTGCAGCGGCGCGGCGTCGAGATGGGGGATTCGGCCGATCCGGTGATCCTCCGGGGCGACGTGCTGCACACGGACTTCGGTATCGTCGCATACGGGCTGAAGACGGATACGCAGCACATGGGATACGTGCAGCGCGAAGGCGAGGACGCCCCGCCGGCAGGTTTGTCGGCGGCTCTGGGCCGGTCGAACCGGTTGCAGGACATCCTGCTCGAGGAGATGGAGCCGGGCAGAACGGGCAACGAGGTTCTGCAGCGCACGTTGACGCGCATGCGTGCGGAAGGCATCGACGGCACCGTGTACACGCACCCCATCGGCGATCACGGACATGGCGCCGGCCCGACGATTGGTCTCTGGGACCGTCAGGACGGTGTGCCCGGACGGGGTGACGTCGCGCTGCGGCCGAACACGTGGTTCTCGATCGAGCTGCAGGCCACCACCCCGGTTGCGGAGTGGGACGGTCAGCCCGTGCGCATGGCGCAGGAGGAGGACGCGATCATCGATGCCGACGGCGCGCGCCGATGGGTGCTCCGGCGGCAGACGGAGTTTCACATCGTCCGCTGACGGCCGTGCCCGCACGTGCACCGGCTCGGAAGCCCATTGCGCCGCGTGCGCTGCCGGCTATACCGGCAGGCGGTCGAACACCGGCAGCCTGACGTTGCGGTGCGGCGCGCTGGGGTCGACCTCGCCGCGCTCGATCATGCGCGCGTACTTCGCGGGAACGTGCGCACAGAACGGCTCCGCTTCCAGATAGTCCCCGGTGACCGCGTACGCCCGTGCACGGCTGCCGCCGCAGACTTTCAGGTACTCGCATACGCCGCACTTCCCCTTCAGCAGCGTGCGGTCGCGCAGTGTGCGGAACAGGTGCGAGTTGCGGTACACCTCGACCAGGTCGTCCCTGCGCACGTTGCCCGCCGACACGGGCAGGAAACCGGATGGGAAGATCTCGCCGGTGTGACTGATGAACATGAAGCCGTCGCCATCGTTCACGTTGCGTGCGCGACCGATGCCGTCGGACATGGAGATGGCCGCGCCGTCCGTGAGCACGTCGCTCGACTCGGCGCGCGCGCCGCTCCTGCGTTCGGAGACCTTGCGCTGGAGCACGACGCGCGAGTACTGCGGCGCCGCTGTCGCCTTGATGTCGAACGGTGCCGTCTTCGACAGGTCGTACAGCCGGTGGAACACTTCCTCGAACGCTTCCGCACTGGCGACATCTTCCGGCTTCGCGCGGCCCATCGGGATCAGGAAGAACACCTCCCAGAACACGATGCCGACCTCCGTCATCAGCCGGCAGAGGTTGTCGAAGTCATGCAGGTTGTGGCGTGCAACGACCGTATTGACCTGCGTCGACAGTCCGATCTCCTGTGAGGTCTTCAGGATGCGCAGACCGTGCTCGAACGAGCCGGCGACCTGCCTGAACTCATCGTGAATGCCCGCGTGCGAGCCATCGAGACTGACCGCCAGGCGCACGAGGCCCGCGTCCTTCAGCTCCCTGAGCTGCGTGCGCGTCGCGAGCGGAGTGGTCGCGGGCGTGATCGCCATGCGCAGACCCAGACCGTGGCCGTAGGAGACCAGCTCGACGATGTCCGGACGCTTCAGTGCGTCGCCGCCGCTGAACACGAAGATGACCTGACCGAACCGGCGGATATCGCGCAGCATGGCGCGCGCCTCGTCGGTAGTGAGCTCGCGCGGGTGGCGGTCGGGCTGCGCTTCCGCGCGGCAGTGCTTGCAGGCCAGGTCACACGCCTGCGTGGTTTCCCAGATGACCAGGAATGGCGCCTGGTCGAAGTCGAGTGTGCCCATGCCGGGGTGTCCGGCGCCGGAGCGGCCGTGATGTTTCATCATGGGCTCAAGCTGCCTGGCCAGCGGCGAAAAATCTGTCGGGTTAATCCATGCGCGCATGGTCGCAGCCTCCCGAAAGCGGCGTAGGGGTTTGCCCTACGGCCCGCTTGTTGAACAGCACGCAGCGCCATGCGGGTATCGGTCGCACGACGACGCACAGCGGCGACTCCGGGCGGAAGGGGAGGCTCCGGGCGTCGGTGGCCATCGCGAGCGCAGGCGGCGCGGCGCTTCGAATCCTCCACTTCGTGCAACGCTCACCCGAAGGTCGGAAGGTTGATGGCGCCATGCGCCATCAATGCTCCATTCACGCGAATGCGAATCCGATCAGTGGACGGTCAGGAGACTCACGCGCGCCCAATCCTCCATTCGCCGGATCCGCATGCGCCGAATGGTCAGTTGGGAGCGAATTCCGGTGTGACCTGCGATGCCCTCCGATTGAATAGTGCGGATCGGCACCATCTTCATGGGAGAACCTGGTGATACAGCGCATTGAGGTACGGACGGCCGGCAGTGGCCTCCACGAGATCACGACGGATGTCCAGGCGGTCGTCAACGCCAGCGGCCTGGAGGAAGGGGTGTGCGCGATCCTGATCCGGCACACATCCGCCAGCCTGACGATCCAGGAGAACGCCGACCCATCAGCGCGGCGCGACCTCGAGTCATGGATGGAGCGGCACGTTCCCGAGGGTGACCCTCATTTCACACACACGGCCGAGGGTCCTGACGACATGCCGAGTCACATCCGGGCGGCGCTGACGGCGACGACGCTGTCCATCCCGTTCGTGGAGGGCCGCCTGGCTCTGGGCACCTGGCAGGGGATCTACGTCTGGGAACATCGCCGCCGCGGGTCGACGCGGTGCTGTGTGGTCCACGTCGGCCCGTAAGCGGTTGTCAGCCCTGAAGTGTGTCCGTACGCGCCACCCGGCAGCTCAACGCGACGGGATCGTGTCCTGCGGCACCGTGTCCTGCGGCGGGGGCACGGTATCCGGGCCCGCGCTGGTGGTATCGGGAACGGTATCACCAGCAGGAGGCACCGGCCCTGACCAGCCGACGAAATTGAGATCGGCCTGGACCTCCACACCCAGTGCTTCGCCGGAGGCCGTGAGCAGGCGCGCTCGCACCCGCTGATTCGTTGGAGCGATCTGCACGGTCTCCACGCTGTCACCCATCGATGGAGGGACGGGGCGCTCGAGAACCCGCAGATGCTGGACAATGACACGGCTGTCGCCGGGAGCCAGCGAGTCGGTCAGCTGATACTGCAGGCTCGTTTCCGCGTCGCCGCTTACTACCGTCACCGCTGTACCGGGCGGTTCGACCGATCCGAACTCGAGCCAGTCGGGGACGTATACCTGCACGATGCCGCCAGCGGCCGGCTCATCGCCTTCGTTCGTGAGGGTCAGGCGCAGGATGCCGCTGCCGCCCCAGTCGAGCGCCTCAGGGGTCTCCACGCGCAGCGTCAGGAGCGGAGCCGTGTCGTCGTCCTCGCCGCCCTCATTGCGTTCGCATGCAGCCGCCCCGAGCACGCCGAGAAGTACCGCGAAGGCGGCTCGGCGTACGGTCGGCCGTTGCGACAGGAAGGATCCCCCGATGCGGCGTGTGATGGTCACGGCTGCACTCGATCCGTAGAACGTGAATGGCATTCCCGGCCGAGTCCAACAGCAACTCGCATTCCGCACGGCTGACGAAGCCGGTCGGACGCTGGATCCCGGCCATTTCCACATTACCGCGCCCACTCGATGTGCCAGGCGGAACCGCATGATCATGCGATGGTTCCCGTCACCGGCCGCACTCACTATCATGATACTCTCCACTCTCCACCACCGCACCGCCATGAATCACCGGGACGCCCAGGGAGCTGGACGATGAGGGACGTGTTTTCCCGCCGTGCATTCCTGCTGCGCACCGGCGCGGCCGCCCTGGCCACCGTCCTGTTCGGTCCAGACGCCGCGGCGCGTGACCTGGCGGACGGGCGCAGTGGCTGGCCGGCGGCGGAGCCCGAGTTCCTGACGCCCGCGCAGATGCGGCTGGTGGGCGCCGTGGCTGACCGCATTCTGCCTCCGGGAGACGGCTTCCCCGGCGCCGCGGCGGTCGGCACGCCCCAGTTCATCGATCGACTGATCGCGCGGGTATACCCGGAGGAGGGCGAGCGGTATGTCGAATCGCTCTCGGCGCTGGACGCGAAGGCAGTCGATCTGTTTCCTGCGGCGAACGGCTTCGTCGGGCTCACGCCGGAGCAGCAGGACAGTGTCCTCGACGCTGACGCGGATCTGCTCGAGCAGTTCAGGGCGGACACTCTGTTCGCGTGCCTGACGTTGCCCGAGCGCGGCGGCAACATCGACCAGGCCGGTTGGAAACTGATCGGCTTCGAGCACTCGCCGGTTCACACGCCGCCGTTCGGCGCCTACGATCGCGGCTACGCCGAGCCGTCAGCGCCGGAGCCGGCGCCGGACATCGTGCCGCCGCCGCCGCCGCCGGCACCTCCCGTACGGTACGAGCCGCAAGACGAAGTGGACTTCGTCGTGGTCGGGTCCGGCGCGGCGGGCGGAGCGGTCGCGTGGGAGCTGTCGCGTGCCGGGATGAGCGTCGTCGTGCTCGAGCAGGGGCCGTATCTCACGGAGAAGGACTTCACCCACGATGAAGTCGCGGTGCTCTGGAACAATGGTCTGACGAACGACGGCAGGACTCAGCCGCAGACATTCCGGAAAGCCGAACACGAAGAGGCGCAACCTGGCAGGCGACTCGGTTACGGTCGTGCGGTGGGTGGCGGGACGCTCCATTTCACGGCCAACTACTGGCGGTTCCGGCCGATCGATTTCATCGAGCGCAGCACCGTCGGCGCCATCGAAGGCACCGCGTTCGACGACTGGCCGATCAGTTACGATGACCTGGAGCCGTACTACACACGAGCCGAGTACATGCTCGGCGTCTCGGGGCTCGCAGGCTCACATCCGTTCGATCCGCCGCGTTCGGCGCCATATCCACTGCCGCCGCTGCCCGTGAAGTCGGGCGGTGTGCTGTTCGAGCGTGGTGCTCGTGCGCTCGGCTATCATCCGTTCCCGGCGCCCATGGCCGTCATCTCCCGACCGCACCGCGGCCGCGGCCAGTGCATGCATTGCGGCTTCTGTCAGAGCTTTGGCTGCGAGTTCGGTGCGAAGTCGAGCAGCATGGCCAGCGTCATCCGTGAGGCCGAGCGCAGCGGCAACTGCGAGGTGCGGCCGAACAGTTACGTGCGCAGGATCGAGACGGATGCACGCGGCCGCGCGACCGGTGTGATCTACTTTGACGCGGAACGCCGTGAAGTCTTCCAGCGCGCCCGCGCCGTGGTCGTATGCGCGAACGGCGCGGAGACACCGCGCCTGTTGTTCATGAGCGCGTCGAACCAGTTCCCCGATGGCCTCGCGAACTCCAGCGGCGCAGTCGGGAAGCATCTCATGTTCAATCGTGATGAGAGGGTCGGCGCCGTTTTCGAGCAGCCACTCAACGAATGGAAGAGCGTTCAGCCATCGCGTGTGCTGTGGGACTTCTATGACAGCGATGCTCGGCGCGGCTTCTACGGTGGTGGCGGCATAGACGCGCGTTTCGGACCCCAGACGCCGGCCCAGTTTGCACTGACTCTCGCATCGCTCAGCAGCCCGTCATGGGGTACGGAGTTCCGGCGGCGCGTTGCGCACGTATTCCCGCGGTGGATGGTGCTCGCGACGCACAGCACGTCGATTCCCCTCGCGACGAACCGCGTCGAGCTGGATCCGGAGCTGAAGGACGACTGGGGCCTGCCTGCGCTGCGCACGACGTATCGCGACCATCCCGATGACCTCGCATGCTCACGGTTCCTCGCCGACCGTGCGAAGGAAGTGCTGGAAGCTGCCGGTGCGCTGGAAACACACGGGCGGCCGATCGAGGAGATGGAGGGCAGCGTGCACTTGCTCGGAACGTGCCGGATGGGCGACGACCCGCGCACGAGCGTGATCGACCGAAACCATCGCACTCATGATGTGCCGAACCTTTTCCTGTGCGACGGCAGCAGCTTCGTCACGTCCGGCCGCGGTCAGCCGACGTGCACCATCTCCGCACTCGGGTTCAGGGCAGGCGAGCTGATGGCGCGCGCGGCTCGACGCGGCGAGATCTGACGGCGGGGAAGAATGCAGGCAGCCCGCTCCGCCGATGAGACCGGGGCGGACTGCCTGCGACGAGACGGGCCGGTTCCGCTAGGAGCCGAGCAGCTCCCTCAGCAGTGCCTCCGCCTGATAGATGCTGCGCAGCGCTTCCAGTATGCCGCCCGCATGCACGGCCACCGTCCGGCCGCCGGTCTCCGTCCTGAACACGTATTCGTTCGGCAGCTGTTCGACGTTGCCGTCGAACGCCAGCCCGACAATGCGCGCCTCGCGATCAATGATCGGGCTGCCGCTGTTGCCGCCCGTGATGTCGTTCGTGGACACGAAGTCCATGGGGACTGTCATGTTCACATGCTTCTGCCGGGCGAGGAACGTGGGCGGCAGGTCGAACGGGACCATGTTGTCGAACTCCGCAGCGCGTGCATACATGCCGTGGAACACGGTCCGGTAGGGCGCGAGCGTGCCGTTGTATGCGTATCCCTTTGCCACGCCATCGCTGATGCGCAGCGTGGACGTGGCGTCGGGCGGGAGCCGGGTGCCGTAGACGGCGAACAGCGCACGCGCGAGGCGCTGGTTCTGCACGGCCTCCTCGCCCAGCAGTGCCTGGTATTCCGGCGTTAGAGCGCCGCGGATCGAGTCCAGCAGCAGGACCAGCCGGATGGCGGGGTCGGTGGACGCGCGCAGGATCGCAGTGTCGCCCGCCACCAGCTGTCTGCGGAATGCGGGATCGAGCACACGTGAATCGCGCGCGAGTCGCTGTGCCGCCTCGGCGGGAGTGACGCCTGCGGGCTGAAGGACATCGCGCAGCGCGTGTCCCGGCGGCAGCCACTGGAGGGCCAGAGCGAACTGAGCCTCGAGCGCGGCCCGTGCGGCCTCCTGATCGACCTCGGCGAGCAGGCTCTGCTCGAACTGCGCGCGTCGCTCGCCGCGCAGCTGCGCCGGCCGCTGGTCTTCGGGCAGTGCCGACAGCCGATGAAGTGCGAGGATGTTTGCGGGCAGCGTCAGATACTGCGAACCCAGCCATGCAGGGTTTGCAGCCATCAGCACAGGATCCATCTGCAGCTTGCGCACCTGCAGTTCATGCAGGCGGTCCCACACGTCGGCGTACGCCTGTGCGCCCGCAGCCGTGCGCGCGCCCGCCCTGAACTCCGTCTCCCATTTGATCTTCCGCGCGACCAGCGTGCTGTCCATCAGGCCGGCCACTTCTCCCTGATACTTCTTCAGCGAGTTCTCCACGCCGAACAGCCGCTCGCGCAACGTGATCTTCTGCTGGCCCGTGGCCGTACGCAGCTGCTCCTCGAGCATCCGGCGATGCGCGTTGAAGTACGTCACCATCATCGGATGGCGGTACGACCGCTCGTACATCAGCTGTGCAACCGTGATCAGCCGCGCCGTCGAGCCGGGGTTCCCCGTGACGAAGATCGCCTCGCCGTCATCCGGACCGGTCGGATCGAACGGGAAGAAGTTCGGACTCTTCAGCGGCGTGACGCCGTCCGCCTCGTACGCGCGGTAGAACGCGAAGTCGAGCGCGTAACGCGGGTAGACGAAATTGTCATAGTCGCCGCCGAAGAAGCCGGCCTGAAGCTCGGGCGCCATCACGAGCTTCACGGGCATGTGACGCGTGTACGTGTAGAGCTGGTACTGGCCGCCGCGGAACAGCGGTACCACGCGGCACACGCTGCCATCCTGCTGGCATTCGTTCGTGATCTCCGCGACGACACGCTGCGTGGCCGCCGCGATCTCGGGGTTCGTGAGCTCCGGTGACTCGACCGCGCGCACGCGCGCCGTGACGTCCTCGATACCCGTGAGCACATCCGCGTACGCGTTCGGGCAGACTTTCTCCTCCTCGCGGGACGCGGCGTAGAATCCCTGCGTGACGTAATCCATGTCGGGCGTGGAATTCGAAGCGACGCAGCCGCGGGCACAGTGATGGTTCGTCAGGATGAGGCCGTTCTCTGATACGAAGGACGCGGAGCAGCCCGGGATCTTCACCGACGAGAGCCGGACCCTGTCCAGCCACTCCTGCGTTGGCCGGAACCCGTAGGCGCTGGCCCAATGCTCGAGCGGCGGGTTCTCGAACGTCCACATCGTCCCGAGCTCGGTTCCGCTGAGCTCGATGTGCGCCGCGGTGCGCACGGCGGACTGGGGCGGCGTGAGCGCCTGGTTTACCGCGGCTTCGGCCGTGACGACTGGCGGGGAGGTCGACGCGCGTTCAATAGAAACCGGGGCCTGCTGCGTAGCCGACGCACAGGCGCCCAGCGTCAATACCAGGACTCCGGCAATACGCTGCAGCACAACTCTCGGCTTGCCCATGGATCACATCTCCGGTCGGGGTGCGGCGCCCGCGGGAGCGGGCGGGTGCAGGTGATGGAGCCTGCCTCAGGTGGCGAAAGGTGGGACGCCTGCACCGGGTCCACAGTCAGGCGCAGGACTCGGGGGCGGGAGAATTCTCCCGCACAATCGAGGCGGACGTGTAGGGAAAACCCCTCAGCCGACAGCCGGCCGAGCCGTAACGGGGGAGGCGACGCGTGCGGAGAGAGGAGGTGCCCGGGCTCGCCCCGTCCCCCGGGACAGGGGCGGGGCGATGCGGGCGGCCTTCAGGCGCGCGTCCAGTTCAGCGTGGTGTTCTCCAGCCGGTCGGGCGGCACGCGCGGCCCGGCGAGCGAGAAGAGGTAGCCGGTGCTGAGGGTTACCAGGAGCCCGAGGCCGGTCGACCAGATGAACGGGATCGGTCCGATGCCCAGCCACTCGTACATGTGGGGCAGCGGGAAGTCGTTCTCCGTCATCATCAGCACGACCAGGGTGCCGATGATGGCGCCGGTGAAGGCACCCGTGCCGTTGGCGCGCTTCGTCAGCATGCCCAGCAGGAACAGGCCGAGCAGGCCACCCGCAAAATACCCCATGAAGGTCAGGATGAGATCGATCAGCGACTCTTCCGTCCGTGCCGCGTAGATCCCAATGACGATCCCGAGCAGTCCCGCCGTGACCACGACGAACTTCGCGAACGTCAGGCGGCCGGCGTCGGATACCGCCGGTCGGAACCGCTTGAGGAAGTCGACCGTGAGCGCGGCGGAGAGTGAGTTCAGCGCGGAGTCGAGGCTCGACATCGCCGCGGCGAACACGGCCGCGACCAGCAGGCCGGTCAGGATCGGCGGCACCTGGGTGTTGATGAAGTGCGGCACGACCTGGTCGGACGTCGCGTCGGCCGGGAGCAGCGTCGGGAAGTGCTCGTAGAAGATGAACATGAACACGCCGAGCAGCAGCGACAGCGTGACGCCGATCGCGCCGGCGACGATCCCGAGCATCAGGCTCTTCTGCGCCTCGCGCGGGTTCTTAACCGTCATGTAGCGCTGGACCGGTTGCTGGTTGGTGCCGAACAGCGACAGCGCCAGCAGGCCGTACCCGAAGATGGCGGTGAGCAGGCCCTGGCCGCCCAGAATGTCCTCCGTGTGGATGATGTCGAGCTTGCCGGCCGCGCCCGCCTGCTCGAAGGCCAGGCCCCAGCCGCCGGGCGTCGACAGCACCACCACCGCCATGGACGCGAAGATGCCCAGGCTCATGATCGTGAACTGTATGACGTCCGTCCAGATCACGGCGGAGATACCGCCGAGCACCGTGTAGATGATCGCGATGATGCCGAAGAAGACTACCGCCTCCTCGACGCCTGTGAGACCCGGTATGAAGTCGGTCGGCACCACGGCCGAAAACAGAAGCGCTGCGCCGAACAGCAGCGTGCCCGCGCGCAGGAGCACCGTCAGCACGAAGAGCGATGAGCCCAGCAGGCGCGTCTTCAGGTCGAAGCGTACCTCGAGGTACTCGTAGGCAGTGGTGAGTCCGCGGATGCGATGGAAGAACGGGATGAACAGTACGATGACAATGGCGGCACCGAGGAAGTCACCTAGCTGGTACTGCAGGTACCACATGTCGCCCGCATAGGCGTAGCCGGGCACGCCCAGAATGGAGGCGGCGGAGAAGGAAGTGGCGATGATGGAGAGGCCGGCCGCCCACCAGCGGATGTTGCGATTGCCGACGAAGTATGCCTCGGTATCCGTCTGCTTTCGATTGGCCCAGAAACCGATCCCCACCATCGTGGCGATGTAGATCGCCAGGACGATCCAGTCCGCATAGTGCATGTCGCTCCGGATCCTTGTTCGTACGGTTTACACGGGGACTGCCGTGGACGGTCTTGGGACCCAAGCAACATGCGAACCACTTCGGACGGACGGCCCGGTACGCGGAGGCCGGTGGTCACCGCGCGGCGGGGCGGCTCGTCACGGCGCGGCGGGGAGCACCAGCGTGAAGGTGCTGCCCGTGCCGGGGGTACTCCGCACGGTCAGGTCGCCGCGCATGCCGCGCGCGAGGTCACGGCTGATCGCCAGGCCCAGCCCGGTGCCCTCATAGGGACGGGTCAGGTCGCCGCGGACCTGGACGAATGCGCCGAAAATCGCCTCGAGCTGGTCCGCTTCGATGCCGATACCCGTGTCGCTCACCATCACCCGGATCTCACGATCGTCGCCCGTCGCACTGACCGTGATCCGGCCGCCGGCGTCCGTGAACTTGACGGCGTTGGACAGCAGGTTGATGACGATCTGGCGCATCTTCTCCGCATCCGCGCGTGCGACGAGCGTGCCGGGACATTCGCCGATCTGAAGGTCGAGGTCCTTCGCCCGCGCCTGCGGCTCCACCAGCGCCTTCGCAGCGCTGAGCACACCATGAACGGGGACATCCGCGATGTCGTAGCAGATCGTACCGGTCTCGAGCTTCGCGAAGTTCAAAACCTCATTGATCAGTCCGAGCAGGTGACGCTGGCTCTGCTGGATGCGGTCGAGAAACTGCAGCTGCCTCTCGCTCATCGGTGCATCGATGCCTATCTGCAACAGCTCCGTGTAGCCGCCGATCGCGTTCAGCGGCGTACGCAGCTCGTGGCTCATGGTGGTGAGAAACTGCGACTTGATGCGATTCGCTGATTCCGCTTCCGCGCGCGCCCTCTCACTCTCCGCCAGCAGCCGCTCCACTTCCCGCCGTGAGATCACCTGCGCCGTTACGTCATGGCCGTGCGCAATGATGCCCGAGCACGTGCCGTCCTCCTCCCGGATCGGCTGATACGCAAAATCGACGAACCGCTCTTCCGGCTCGCCGCCGGGCCGGCGCACGAGACGGATGCGGACTTCGCGGCCAATGTACGGCTCGCCCGTGGCCAGGACCTGATCGAGCAGATCGATGAAGCCCTGATCGCGCACTTCCGGCAGCGCCTCGGCGATCGGCAGGCCGATGATGCTGCGGTGGCCCACCATCGCGTAATACGCGTCGTTGGCGAGCTCCAACACGTGATCCGGTCCGCGCATGACCGCGAGGAAGGAGGGCGCCTGCCGGAAGACTTCAGCCAGTCGCGAGCGCTCCACCTCGAGCGCACCCAGCAGATGCTCGCGCTCTTCCTCGGCACGCTTGCGCTCGCTGATGTCGCGCCCCTCAGGGACGATCAACTCCACCGCGCCGTCTGCGTTGCGGACCGGATGCAACGAGAAGTCGAATGTGACCGGGTCGCGCGGCGGGCGCTCGAGCGTCGCCTCGTATCGCACGAACTCACCCGCGGCTGCCCAGGCCACACCCTGCCGCACCCGCTCGGCCGCGCCCGGCGTCTGCGCGAACCACGGCGTCTCCCACAACTTTCCGCCGATCACGTCCTCGCGCCGGTTGCCGACGAACTCCAGCGATGCCCGATTGCAGTCCAGTACCGAGCCGTCCGGCGTCACAAGACCGATGTATTCGTACGTGCTGTCGAAGATCGCACGCAGACGGGCCTCGCTCCGGCGCAGTGCCTGTTCCGCGAGAATCCTCTGCGTGGTCTCCTGGCACACCACCAGCACTCCGTTGATGCGGCCATCATCATCGTGCACCGGGCCGTAGCTGTACGTCCACCATACATCGTCCAGATGGCCGTCCCGCTCGATAGGCAGATACTGATCCTCGTGCCACGTGGCCACACCTGTCGCCATCACCTGGTCGATCTGCGGGCCGATCGTATCCCAGATGTCCGTCCAGAACTCCCGACCGCGCATTCCCAGCGCCTGCGGATGCCGGCTCCTGCTTCCATCCCCGCCACCCAGGCTCGGCCGATACGCGTCGTTGTAGATCTGGATCAGCTCGGGGCCCCAGAACAGGAACATGGGGTTGCGCGACCCGAGCACGCTGCCCACGATCGTACGCAGGCTCACCGGCCATCTCGCCACGGGACCCAGCGGCGTTGCGGACCAGTCCAGCGCCCGGCACAGCTCCCGCATCTCCCCCGGGCCGTCGAAGAGGGCGTCGGTTCGCCGCGGCGTGGGGCGGTATCGTTGTGCCTCCGGGGTGTCGTACATGCCAGTGCTCATGATGCTGCCCGCCAGCGTCGGGACAGACGCGGGGCGGTTGCGGAATGGGGGGCGGAGGGGTCTCGAGCCGATTATACAACCCGTCCGGTGACCCGGGAAAGGTCCAGAGCGAGCGGTCGAGGGTCGAGCGCGGCTCCCCGCCGGCGCGCGCATGCAGCCATCATGCGCGTCGACTCACCGGACAAATCTGGAACGGCGACTGCAGCGCGTGAATTCAGCTGCGCCGCCACGCGGACGAACCAGATCAGTGCAATCCCGTGATACTGGGGGACATAACGGCGAAGAAGCATAAGCGCATGCGGATGTGTTCAATACCGCGGCGTGCGAATTGCGCTGAAAATGCCTACACCGCCGTGCGGGTTTCTCCTATTGTGCCGCTCATCGGGTTGACCATACCGTACAGTGCAGTCTGCAAACGCAGAACGACGCTGTCACATGCACCCGGCCGCTCAGCCAGGCGAGGACTACATGAGAGACGAGGGATACATGAGAAGGATATCGCAGCATGCGCTCATGGCGATCACGGCAGTAATGCTCGTCCTCGGCACGGCCTGCGTGGACGAGCGAATCGTATACCGTGATCGCGATCTGGTCGGTGACGTTCCTACCGGGCATGAGGGGTTCGTCGGCCTGACGAACCAGGAGACGAACCTGACGGTGTGCGGCAACTGCCACGTCAGCTTCCAGGGGGAGTGGGAGCAGACGGCGCACGCGGATGCATGGGCGACGCTGCAGGGCAGCGGTCACGCGCAGGCGTTCTGCGAGAACTGCCACACGGTGAATCAGCTGGGCAACCTGGCGACCGCGGCCGGCGGTTATGCGACCACGGGTGACGAACGCTACCACAACGTGCAGTGCGAGAGCTGTCACGGTCCGGGACTGGCGCACGTGCAGAACCCGAATGATGCGACGATCCCGCTGGCGCCGCTGGCTGTCGGGACCGACCTGACGATCGGCTGCGGCGAATGCCACCAGGGCGCGCACCATCCGTTCGTCGAGGAGTGGGAGCAGTCGGGGCACGGCGCCGCGCTCGCGTCGCCGGCGGGCCGACCGGAATGCGAGAGCTGCCACACGGGTGAGGGCGCGCTCGTGGCTTGGGGCGAGAATGCCGATTATCTGGAAAAGGCCAGTGTGTCGCAGCCGGGCCAGCATCTGGCGATCACGTGCGGCGTGTGTCACGACCCGCACTCGGCGGACAACGAGGGTCAGCTGCGCTACGCGGTGGACGTGCCGAACGAAGAGCAGAACCTGTGCATGAAGTGCCATCACAAGCGCGGCACGCCGGACCTGGCCTCGCAGAGTCGCGGACCGCACTCGCCGGAGGGCCCGGTGCTGCTCGGCTACGGCGGCTGGTGGCCCCCCAACATGCAGTTCCCCGGCACGGGCGACACGTCGGTTATTGCAGCGACGCATGGGTCGGTCGCGAATCCGAAGCTGTGCGCGGGCTGCCACGTGAACGCGTTCAGTACCACGGACGAGCTGACGGGCGAGCAGGTCTTCTCGGTCGGTCACATGTTCGCGGCCACGCCGTGCATGGTGAACGGCGTGCCGGTGCCGGGCGACTGCGCCTCGTCCCAGAAGTCATACAAGACCTGCACCGACGCGGGCTGCCACGGCTCGGAGGCGGTCGCCCGTTCGCTGGAGCAGGTCGCGACGCAGCGTCTCAACACGCTCGCTGCGCAGCTGAACACGCTGATCGCGCAGATCCCGGCCTCGGAGTTCAATGCCAATGACGGGCGGTACAGCACGGCCGAGGGAGCCAGGTTCAATTACCAGCTGATCAACAGCTTCCCGGAGTCGGCGGTTCACAATCCGTTCCTGATCGAGGCCCTGCTCATTGCGTCGATCCAGCAGGTGCGGACAGATTATGGCCTCGCGGCGCCGGGCGTATCGCTGAGCCGGCAGCTGGGCCAGCACAACTAGCCAGAGACAGCGGGCGCCGTGCGTCGCGGCGCCCGCTGCCAGCCATTGAAGTGGGTAATCGTTGAACGATAGACGTCCAGGCATGCTGCGACGCACGCGCGAGCGACTGCGCCAGGTTCCACCGGTACTGCTGGTGGGGCTGGGCGCGGTGCTCGCGGCTCTGCTGGTGTGGGGCGGGGTGGAAGCCTACCGCACATACGATTACGTCCAGCACGACAACGATTTCTGTCTCTCCTGCCACCTGATGGTGGATCCCTACGAGCGGTTCGCGCGCAGCGCGCACGCCGATCTCGGGTGCAAGTCGTGCCACCAGCCGACGCTCGTGACGCGCAGCACGATGGCGCTGACGCAGATCATCGAGAATCCCGATAGTCTGGAGGCGCACGCGGAAGTATCGAATGACGTGTGCGTCGAGTGTCACGTGGAGGGCGATCCGGAGGAGTGGAGCAACGTAGCGGCGTCCGCGGGGCACCGGGTGCACCTGGAATCGGACGACCCGGCGCTTTCCGGACTGAAATGCGTCGAATGTCATTCCACGAGCGTCCACGAGTTCGCCGCCACCGAGCAGACATGCGGCCAGGCGGGATGCCACGAGAATCAGAACATCCAGCTCGGCGCGATGGGCGACCTGACGATCCACTGCGCGACGTGTCACACGTTCAACGCGCAGGTCGCCGCGGAAGAGCGAGACTCCGTCCAGCTGGCATTCCACCCGCAGCGGGAACAGTGCCTGAGCTGCCACGCGATGCAGGTGCGGCTGGCGGACTTCCCGCCCGCGGAGGCGGATCCGCATGCGGGCATGTGCGCGTCGTGCCACAACCCGCACGACCAGGCGCAGTCGAGCGATGCGTTCAATGCGTGCACGGACTGCCACATGCAGCCCGACACGCTGACGCCGTTCCACCGCGGCCTGGGCGCCGGTGTCCTCGAGACATGCGGCCGGTGCCATTCGGCACACAGCTTCCACGCCGAAGGACGGCAGTGCCGGGACTGTCATACGGATCCGACGCTGCGCACGCCGCCCACGCCGGCGCCGAACCCGCACGCGCCGCCGCGCACGTCGCTCGGTGACGGTGTGCTGCGGGTCCTCGGCCGTCTGTTCCTGCCGGCTCCGGCGCATGCGCAACAGACCCGGCCCGCATTCCCGCTGCAATTCGACCACGCGCGGCACACGGACGTGGAGTGCACGGCCTGTCACAGCGTCGAGAACACCCACGGGCAGGTGACCACCACCACGGTGCAGGACTGCCGGTCGTGTCACCACACGGGCTCGACGATGCAGCCATGCTCGCGCTGCCACGATCCCGCCGCGGTCTCATCCGAGCGCTACAGTGTGCGGCGCGCGTTCCGGCCGAGCGTAGGCCGCGCCGAGAACCGCACGTATCCGTTCGACCACCGGCCGCATGACGATATCGACTGCGGACGCTGCCACGTGCAGGGCCTGGAGCTGAGCGCCGCGCGCGTCAGCTGCGAGGGCTGCCACGATGAGCATCACGAGCCGGACAACAACTGTCTGGCCTGTCACGAGACACCGGCTTCGTCCGCGCACACGGCCACGGCACATCTGACGTGCGCGGGCTCGGGCTGCCACTCGCCCGCACCGGTCACGGCGGCGCAGCGCACACGCAGCCTCTGCCTGTCCTGTCACCAGGACATGACGGACCATCAGCCGGGCCGGCGGTGTGTGGATTGTCACGCGCTGCCCGCGGCGCGCCAGGCGACGGGTCCCGCCCCGGCATCGACACCGCCGTCATGGGTCGCGGCAGCGGCGGAGCGAGTCGAATGACCGCACGCGGCATGGCGGCGATGGCGGCGCTTGCGCTGCTGCTGCCCGGACCGGCGGCTGCGCAGGGCATGCGCGGCACGGCTGTCACGATGGCGCGCTACTACGAGCTGCGACCCATCACCCACGATACCGTGCCGATCTCCGCGGTGCAGGAGCTGGCCAACGGTTCGTTCCTGTACGAAGGTCTGCCGATCTCGTGCATTCCTCAGGTTCACTGCCTGCGCTACCGCGCCGTCGGCAAGCAGAGCGCGATCATGCTGACGCAGGACGTCGGCATGACCGCGTGGGGGCTCGGTGTGCAGGGGTTGAGCGCCACCGTGCAGCTCCGCGCACGCGCGGATCTCGGCGGTGATTTCGAGTGGCCGCGCAGCGATGATCCGTTCGATGCGATCCTCGCGTATGCCGAGCTGCTGCGCGGCGATTTCCGCGTGCGCGGCGGCCGTCTCCAGAGCCTGTCCGGTCTCGGCTTCACGAGCTACGACGGCGGGCAGGTGCTGTACGCGCCGACGCAGCGTCTGAGCGTGCAGCTGTTCGGCGGGAGGAGTCTCGCGCGCAGCGTGTACGAGCCGCGCCACGAGGCACTCGCAGGCATCGAGCAGTTCTTCCCGGATCGCAACGCGCTGCTGATCGGCGGCGAGATGGAGGCGGAGCCCTGGGGTCATACGAGCGTGACGGCGCGGTATCAGCGGGAGATGTGGACGAACCGGTCCGCGCTGGTGTCGGAGCGCGCGTCACTCGATCTGCGCTCGAGTGTGCTCGCGCCCGTGCACATCACCGCGGGCATGGACTACGACTTTGCGTTCGGGCGCGTCGGCAAGTCCAATCTGAACCTGCGGCTGCCGGTGAGCGATGGCGGCCTCGTGCTGGAGCTGGCCGGGTCGCGCTACGTACCCTACTTCGAGCTGTGGACTATCTGGGGCTATTTCAGCCCCGTCGCGCACCACGAGGTCGAGGCGCGCGCTGCGTGGCGTCCGCTGCCCGCCCTTCAGGTGCGCGGTGCGGTGGGCTACCGTAAGTATGACGATGCGGATGCACCGGTGATCTTCGACCCGCTGCCCGATGATGCCGTCTCCGTCACGGCCGCGGCGGCATGGACTGCGTCGCCGCGCCTGATGCTCGATGCGAGCTACCGCATGGAACGCGGCTTCGGCGCCTATCTCGGGTCGGGTGATGTCGGCGCGCGCTTCCGCGTGCACGAGCGCGTGGCGCTCAATGCCGACGTCACAGCGTTCCAGCAGATCGAGGAGTTCCGCCTCGGTAACGGCGTGGTACTCGGCGGCGGCGGATCCGTGGACGTGGACGTCACATCGTTCGCACAGCTGAGCGGCGGCGCACACGTGTATCGCCAGACGTGGGAACGTCGCGTCGGCGACACCGACTGGAACCAGGTGCGCGGCTGGGCGGCGCTCCGCGTCGGCTTCGGCCGCGATCCGGGCATGACCGCGCAGGGCATGCGATGAACACGCGCATGCTGCGCCGCGCCGCGGCCGCAATGAACACGCGCATGCTGCGCCGTGCCTGGCTCCTCTGCGTCGTCGCCATCGTCGGCGTGGTCTTCGCGGCCGTCGCTCAGCGGCAGCAGGAGTTCCCGCACGAGGAGCATGCGGGACTGTTCCCGCTGTGCGAAGGCTGCCACGAGGGTGTGCCGGAAGGCGACCGCTCGGAATTCTACCCGGCGCCCGCCGAATGCGCAGGCTGTCACGACGGCGTGGAGCAGCCGCGCGTGGAGTGGGACGGTCCGACCGAGAAGCCGGACAACCTGGCTTTCGAGCACCCCGACCATCCGGATGTGGATGAGCAGGGCGCTGCGATCGACTGCACGACCTGCCATACGCCCGCCGGTGCTCCGCGCATGTCCGTCGCCGAGCGGCCCGTCGTGCCGCGATGCCTCGCCTGCCACGAGCATCAGGCGACCGATCATTTCGTGGATGCCGACTGCGAGACGTGCCACATTCCGCTCGCTGAAGCACCGTTCGACCGTGCGCGACTGGTCGCGTTGCCGGAGCCGGTGGACCATGACCTCGCCGACTTCCTCGCGGAGTCGCACGGCGAGCTGGCGAACGCCGACATCACGCGCTGCGCGGTGTGTCACACGCGCGAGCGCTGCGAGAGCTGTCACGTGGATGCGGCCGGAGTGGATGCCATTGCGAGCATGCCGGCCGCGCAGGGCATGGTGGCGCAGTCGCTGCCGGAGTTCGAGGCGCGCTACCCGGTGCCGCCCTCGCACCTGACGCCGGACTTCATGGAGAACCACGGTGCGGGCGCATCGACGGCGTCGTGCGCGACGTGCCACACGCAGGAAGACTGCGCGTCATGTCACCTGCCGCCTGAGCAGCCGGCGGTCGTGACCCAGCTCAGGTCGCGTGCGGATGTGCGCGCGCCGGGTGTCCAGGTGATGCGGCGCGCGCCCCAGTCACACCAGGCGCCGCTGTTCGAGATCGATCACGGCAACGTGGCGGCGGCGAGCAGCGCATCGTGCAGTGCGTGTCATACGCGCACGTTCTGCTCCGACTGCCACAATGCCGCCGCCGGTGGTACGGCGCTGAGCGGTGCTGGCGCGAGTCCGCACGCCGCGGTTGCGTTCGACGTGCACGCGAACACGCGGGGACGACTCAACGGCCCTGAGCAGGTTGCAGTGCGGACTGACAACGTCAGCCGCGCGAACGCGAGGCAGGCGGCCGCGACCGACACGCGCCGCGGCGACAGGCCCGGAGCGTTCCACCCCGCCAACTTCATGGCGCGACATTCCGCCGAGGCGTACGGTCGGCGGCTGGAGTGCTCCAACTGCCATGACAGCCGGCTGTTCTGCGCGGACTGTCACGAGTCGGCGGGGATGAGCCCCGGCGCAACTACCGGCCGGCTCGGCCCGGGATTCCATGACGCAGAGCCGCTCTGGCTGCTGCGGCACGGTCAGGCGGCGCGTCAGGGGCTGGAGAGCTGCACGTCGTGCCACACGCAGCCCGAGTGCATGCAGTGCCATTCCGTGCTGGGCGCATTCAAGGTGAATCCGCACGGTGAGGGCTTCGATGCGCGCCGCGCGCAGAAGAGAAACGCGGCCATCTGCCTGGTGTGCCACATTACAGATCCGTTGAACCGGAGGACGTGATGAATAGAATCGGTGTGACGATGGTGGCGCTGCTCGTCCTTGCCGCATGCCGCGGGGATGAAGGGTTGCGCGACGATCAGGCGACGGGGAGCATCGATTCCGCGGCCTGGCGCGCGGCACGCGAGCTCCCGCAGGACGTGCTGGCGGCACTGGACAGCGGCAATGCCGCGTTCCGCGCAAAGGACTACAACGCTGCGCGCGATCAGTACCGGCGCGCAATCGAGCTGGCCCCGGAGGAATCAGCGGGCTGGTTCGGCCTGTCCATGGTCGAGCGTCAGCTCGGCAACGTCGCCGCCGCGGACTCGGCGATGCAGCGTGTCACGGAGCTGACGCCGCAGTCGTCGCTGGTGGCGCCGGCGACGGACAGCAACTCGATCCATCCATAGGCACCCCCGCTGACGTGCCGCAGCACCGGCACGTGAGCCGCCGGCACCTGCGAGTTACTCGAGCATCAGCTTCATGCCTTCGTGGGTGGCGCTGAAGCCGAGCCGCTCGTAGAAGCGCCGCGCGTCGCCACGCGCCTTGTTCGTGGTCAGCTGCACGATGCCGCAGCCCCGCGCCCGCGCACGGTCGATCGCATGCTCCATCAGGGCGGCGCCGATCCCGCGGCCACGCAGCGCGGAGTCCGTTCGCACACTCTCGACAGTGGCGCGCCAGGAGCCCTGAAACGAGAGTGACGGTGTGAACGTCAGCTGCAGCGTTGCCACGATCCTGCCATCCATGCAGCCCACGATCAGCTCGTTGTTCGGATCCCCGTCGATCGCCTCGAACGCTTCCACGTAGCTCTCCGCGAGCGCATCGCCCGCGGCCTCGCGTTTCCGGCCCAGCACGTCATCGGCCAGCAGTGCGACGATCTGCGGCAGGTCTCCGGCTTCAGCCGTGCGAAATGTGATGTCCATTCGGTACACGTACGGCCCCCGGGAGTGTGCGTCAAGAACACGATCTGCGCGGACATTCCATTGACAGGAAACGGCGACCGGGGCATCCTCCGACCGGGAACCACAACCTGAACGGCGTCGCTGCAGCCTGCCGGGCGCGCCGCAACCCTCCGAGGTCGCCATTCAGTTCCGGGTGCTGGGACCTGTCGAGGTTCACACCGATGACGGACGCGTTCTGGTGCCGAACGGCGCCAAGCAGCGGCTCCTGCTCGCCACGCTCATCCTGCACGCACCCCGGGTCGTGTCTGCGGATCGCCTCGTGGACGTGCTGTGGGGCGAGCACCTTCCGGATGATCCGGCCGGCGCGCTCCGCACTCAGATCTCGCGCCTGCGCGCACTGCTGACGGAGGCCGGAGGAGAGGGGCTGCTCGTGCGCGGGGATGTGCCCGGCTACCGCCTGACGCCCGGGCCGGACCAGCTGGACGTGACGGTGTTCGAGCAGCTGGTGAGCCGCGCCCGGTCAGTGTCGGCGCCGCAGCGGGCTCTGGCGCTGGCCGACGACGCGCTGGCGCTGTGGCGCGATGACGCGTACGTCGAGTTTCGTGAGCTGCCCCACTTTCTGGGCGAGGCGGCCCGACTGAACCAGCTGCGGAACAGCGTGCAGGAGCGTCGCGTGGAATGCCTGCTCGCGGTCGGCCGGACCGGCGAGGCTGTGGCAGCGGCCGAGGACCTGATCCTGGCCGATCCGTTGAGCGAGCGGCATCGCGCGCTGGCCATGCAGGCTCTCTATCAGGCCGGTCGTCAGCACGATGCGCTCGCTGCCTTCCAGGACTACAGGCGACTGCTCAGTACGGAGCTCGGCCTCGACCCCTCGCCGGCGCTGCGCGAGATGGAGCGGCAGATCATCCAGCATGCCGCGCCGCCGCAGGCCCCCGTGGCTGGCGTGGCCGCATACACACTCGAGGTGGTACATGCGCCTCAGGTCGTGCCGGGCAGCGAGCCCAGCCAGGACATCCGCTTCGCCGCCAGCGCCGACGGCGTGCGCCTCGCCTATGCGACCGTCGGCAGCGGTCCGCCGCTGGTGAAGGCCGCCAACTGGCTCAACCACCTGGAGTTCGACTGGGAGAGTCCCGTCTGGCGCCGCCTGTTCCGCGAGCTCGCCGCACGACGCACGTTCATACGATATGACGAACGTGGCAGCGGTCTCTCCGACCGCGACCCGGTGGACATGTCGCTCGATGCCTGGGTCCTTGACCTGGAATGCATCGTGGACGCGTGCGGCCTCGATCGGTTTCCCCTGCTCGGCATCTCGCAGGGCTGCGCGGTATGCATCGAGTACGCCGCGCGCCACCCCGAGCGCGTCTCCGGACTCATCCTGCACGGCGGCTACGCGGCCGGCTGGCGCGCGGATCCGAGCTTCGGCCCCGCAGAGATCGCGCGCCGCGATGCGAGCATCGAGATCGTGCGTCACGGCTGGGGCGAGGACACGCCGGCGTACCGGCAGATGTTCACGCAGACGTTCATACCCGGCGGGAACGCAGCGGAGATCGAGTGGTTCAACGAGCTGCAGCGCCGGACAGTATCGCCGGCGATGGCAGCGCGCTTCATGGAAACGTTCGCGTACATCGATGTGCGCGCTCGTCTTGCGGAAGTGCGTGCACCGACGCTCGTTCTGCACAGCCGCGGCGACGCCCGCATCCATTTCGAGAAGGGTCGCGAGCTGGCCATGGGAATACCCGGTGCGCGGTTCGTGCTGCTGGAGAGCGAGAACCATCTGATCCTCGAGCACGAGCCCGCGTTCGATTACTGGATGCGCGAGGCGCTCCGATTCCTGGCCGAGGAAACGCTGGACTGATTGCGCCGGCGCCCTCCTGGCGCTCATGTCCGGACGCCGCTCAGGCGCCGCATCGCGTCCGGTGCTCGTGTCCCTCCGGTTGATTCCAGCATGCGGTCGCGTGCCTCGCGTGACAGGCGCCTGACACGGATCTGACACCCTCCCGAAACAGCCGGCACCGAGACTTGTCCGCAGAAGTCGATAATGACTTCTCGGGTCGCACTGATGCGGCCCGGTGCACGTCGGACAAGGAGGGATGAATGGAAGCCACGGCAGAAGTCGCAGTGAATCACGACACGCTGAATGAGCTGCTCGGGCGAACGCTCGTCGATATTGGCGCGGCGGTCCAGGCGCCGCTGATGATTCTTGGCAGCCGGCTGGGCCTCTTCGAGGCACTGGCGGACGGATTCGTCACGACGTCGGAGCTGGCCGAGCGCACGGGCACTACCGAGCGTTACGTGCGCGAGTGGGTGCGGGCACAGGCGGCGGCAGGATACGTCGCATACGATGCCGACACCGATCGCTACGCGCTCACGCCGGAGCAGGCGCTGGTGTTCGCGGACAGGACCAGCCCCGCCTACCTGATCGTCGGCTTCGAGCAGGCGATGATCATGGGCGCGCGCAGTGAGCAGGTCGAAGAGTCGTTCCGCACAGGCGAAGGGATTCGCTGGCACGATCACGACCCGAACCTGTCATGCTCGACAGCGCGGTTCTTCGAGCCGGGGTACCGCGCAAACCTGGTGAGCGGCTGGCTGCCGGCGCTCGAGGGCGCGGAGGAGAAGCTGCGGGCAGGGGCCCGTGTCGCGGATGTCGGGTGCGGATACGGCATCTCAACCAGGCTGATGGCCGAGGCGTTCCCGGAGTCGCGGTTCTTCGGGTTCGACTATCACGAAGGATCGATCGACGCTGCGAATGCGGATGCCCGTGCAGCCGGCGTAGCCGACCGCGTGACGTTCGAGCGCACGACCGCCAAGGACTTTCCGGGGCGCGGCTACGACCTCATTACGATGTTCGATTGTCTGCACGATCTGGGCGATCCCGTAGGTGCGGCGATGCATGCGAAGCAGGCCCTGGCGCCGGACGGCATCCTGATGGTCGTCGAGCCGCGTGCGGGCGATCGCGTCGAGGAGAATCTCAATCCGGTCGGCCGTCTCTACTACGCGGCATCGACTCTGATCTGCACGCCGACGTCGCTCAGCCAGGAGGTCGGGCTGGCGCTGGGCGCGCAGGCGGGCGAGGCGGCGATCCGGGCGGTGCTCGAGGAGGCGGGCTTCACGCGCTTCCGTCGCGCCGCCGAGACCCCGTTCAACCTCGTGTTCGAGGCGCGGATCTGATTCGTAATCAACGGCGGGGCGGGTGGTCCGCTCCGCCTCAGACATATGGGGGAAACAGTGACGACAGCGAACCTGGAGCATCGAGACCCGACTGCGCCGCACGCGCGACGGCAGCGCGCAGGATTTCTTCTATCGCATCCGGCTGCCGTAGCGGCTGCAGTCTGTCTGGGACTTGGCGCGCTGCTCGCGGGCTGCGGCGCGGGACAGGTGGAGGTCCCGGCGGCGAGCGCCAGTGAGGTAGAGGGTGCTGCACCGGGAATCGCCGGGGAGCTGGACGCGATACGCGAGGCGACGGAGCGGTTCCGCGACGTGGAAGTTGCAGTCGCGGAGGGCTACATTCGCGACCCGGCGGACATGTGCTTCGTGGCGGCCATGGAAGGCCAGCCGCCGCAGCTGGGCGGCATGGGC
>DATHUY010000107.1 GCA_035461765.1 Longimicrobiales bacterium | reverse complement strand
GCCGACCAGCAGCGTGCTCTCCATGCTTCCTGTTGGAATGCGAAACGCCTCGACGAGAAACGTTCGAATGATGAGGAAGAGGCCGAATGCGATAATGAACGACTTCGTCCATTCCCAGACCCATCGTCCGCTGGAGTGTGGCCCGCGGGTGGTGCCGGCGATCCGCGGATCACCGACCGTAGTCGGTTCGCTCGCGGACGAGACCGGGTCACGCATTACAACCACTGAAAATCCTACTGTCGGGGTCTGCTGCTGTCAAACTCGCGCGCGCGACAGTCATCGGCCCCGGCGAGTGTGTCTGCTTTGATGGAACGTTCGTCGGTGTAGAAGGCTGACGAAACGGTAACGGATGCCCGTGCCGCACGCCAGTGCCGGAGCCCGCCGAAGCCCAGCCCGGCACCGAGCCGGACGCGGCACCCCTTCTGCAGATCGACCGATTCGACAATCCCCGTGTCCTCGCTCACCATGCGGCGCCGTCCCTCATCCTCGACTTCACTCGTGAGACCGAAGTGGGGGAGATGTTCAGAAACTCCGCGACGCGGGTCCCGACGTACCCCGCCGAGAGCGCACGTGCGATGACCTGCCTGCGGATCCTCACGAGCGGACGAGTCGAGCCGCCGCTGCGCAGCAGCTCGAGCGGCATTTCCGGATCGAGATCCCTGAGCGCGGCGTGCATGTGGTCGCGCAGGTCCATCGCCCGAGTCGCCGGGACCGCAGTCCCGGCGAGGCGCAGGGGGCGGCCGCTGCCGTATTCGCGGTACCAGTGCAGATCGCCCCCGATCGAGAGCGGCGCACGCGGCAGTGGGTGTAATGAATCGAAGTCCGCATTCAGGTACCGATCCATCGCCAGTCGCCAGCGCACGAACGCGCGGTAGTCGCGACGGCACTGATCGCTGGTCTGTTCGGATGCGCGCGCAAAGACCCGCATCCCCTGCTCCACCGCGAGCGCGTAGCGGGTGAGGCTGTCGGGTCGCGGACCACGCGCATAGTCGCGATGTGAGGACCACGGATAGTCGGCCGGTGCCCTGCAGAGACCTGCCCGCACCGGATTCAGGTGCACATACGCGACCATGCTCCTGAAATACTCCGGATCCTGGCAGGTGCTGTGGGCGTAACGCCCGCGGAACACGTGTCCACGCCTGCCCGTCCGCTGGATGATCAGCAGCGCGATGCGCCGCAGCAGGGGCTGCATGAACTCACCGAGAGGCCGCCTTCCCTGCACCACGATCACGTGGATGTGGGTCCGCATTACGGCATACGCGAGAAGCTCCGCGTCCGAGTAGTGGCTGGAGGTGCGGATCATCGTTGTGACCTGCTCCTCCAACCCCTCGAACAACGGCTCGTGTTCCTGTGTGCGCGCCGTGATGTGGAATGGCACACCGGGCAGTCGGGGTCTCAGCAGCCTTCCCATGGCGCCAAGGATACCACCGCCACCGGGGCACACGAATGGCCGGATCGGCCGACTTGCAGAACGGGTTCCGCGTCCGGCGGTCGGCGCCGGCGTCCTGCGGCCAGCGACACGCAGGCGCCCGCCGGCGCGCGCACCGACTCAGTACGGCCCGGCGTCGTACGTGTCGATCTGCGCCCGCTGCAGCTTACCCGAGTAGTCGACGTAGCAGACCTTCGTCTCCGAGTAGAACTCGTAGACCTCCCAGCCGCCCTCACGGTGACCGTTGCCGGTCTGCTTCACACCGCCGAAAGGCAGGTGCGCCTCGGCACCGATCGTGGGCGCGTTGATGTAGGAGATACCGTTGTCGAGCTCGAGCATCGCGCGGAATGATGCGCGGACATCGTTGGTGTAGATCGAGCTGGACAAACCGTACTTCACCTCGTTGTTGATGCGAATCGCCTCGTCCAGGTCCTTGAACCGGATCACGCTCAGCACCGGACCGAACACTTCCTCGCAGGCCAGCCGCGAGCCGGGCTTCACGCCCCGCAGGATCGTGGGCTGGAAGAAGAAGCCGCGGTCCAGGTCTCCGCCGGTTGCGCGCTGGCCGCCCGCCAGCACCTCATCACCCTCGGCATGGGCGACCTCGACGTAGCTCGCGACCTTGTCCAGCGCTGCCTGGTTGATGAGCGGCCCCACGTCGTTCCCATCCACGAGACCGCTGCCCAGCTTGAGGGTGCTGGCGCGGTCGATCAGCTGGCCGAGGAACCTGTCGTGGATGTCCTCGTGCAGCAGCAGCCGGCTGGTCGCAGTGCAGCGCTGACCGGTCGTGCCGAAGGCACCCCACAGCACGCCGTCGATCGCAAGATCCATCGGCGCATCCGGCATCACGATCTGCGCGTTCTTGCCGCCCATCTCGAGCGACAGCCGCTTGTGCATGCGGCCGCAAACCGCGCCAATGTTGGAGCCGACGCCCGTCGAGCCGGTGAACGAGATAACCGGGATCTCCGGGTGCTCGACCATCGCCGCGCCGATCTCCTCGCCGAACCCGTGCACGAGCTGCACGACGTCCGGCGGCAGGCCGGCCTCGAGCAGAACTTCAACCAGGATCGTCGACGTGTGCGGCACATCCTCGGCCGGCTTCAGGATGACGGAGTTACCGCAGACCAGAGCCGGGAACATCTTCCAGGTCGGGATGGCGAGCGGGAAGTTGAACGGCGTGATCAGGCCGGCGACGCCGATCGGGCGGCGATAGGTCATGGCCCACTTGTCGCGCAGCTCGCTCGGCACGGTGTGGCCGAAGAGGCGCCGCCCTTCGACTGCGGCGTAGTAGGCCGTGTCGATGCCCTCCTGCACGTCACCGCGCGTCTCGTTCAGGACCTTGCCCATCTCGCGCGTCATCGCGCGCGAGATCTCTTCCTTCCGCTCCGTCAGGATGTCGCCCACGCGGCGCAGCACATCGCCGCGCAGCGGGGCCGGCGTACGCCGCCACTGCTCGAAGCCGCGCTTCGCCGACTCGACCGCCCGCTCGAGGTCCTGCGCATCCGAGCGCGGGAACTCACCGATGAGATCGTTGTTGTCCGCCGGGTTCCGATTCTCGAACGTGCGCCCGCTCGCTGAATCGGTCCACTCGCCTGCTATGTGGTTCCTGAATCGTTCTGGCATTCGATTTTCCTTGTTGAATTAACGAATCCGGGCGCGGGCTCGGGATCGTGTTGGTGTGCAGGATCGGGAGGTGCATCGGCCTCGCACCCGGCTGTTCCCGCTCCCGATCCCGAACACGATCCCGCTCGCGCTCCCGGATCTGTTTCAGGTTTCTTCCCTCACCAGCCCGTATCGCTCGATCTTCTTGTACAGGTTCGACCGTGGCATCTCGATGCGGCGCGCGGTCTCGCTTACGTTCCAGTCGTTCTCACGCAGCCGGGCCAGAATGAACGCGCGCTCGGCGCGCTCCTTGAACTCGGAGAACGTCGCCGCGCTCAGCATGTCGGCGGAGAGCGAATCTGCGGTGTGACGGCCACCGACGAGTCGCTCGACATCGGCCTCGCTGATGTCGCCGCCGCGGCCCAGAATGAGCAGGCGCTCGACCGTATTGCGCAGCTCACGCACGTTGCCCGACCAATCCAGGCGGCCGAGCGCTTCCAGTGCACCGGCTTCGAAGTCACGTGAAGGCAGACGCTGCTCCTCCACAGCCTTGCGAGCGAAGTGGCGCACCAGCATGGGCACATCCTCGCGCCGTTCGCGCAACGGCGGCACATGAATGGGCACGACGTTGAGACGGTGGTACAGATCCTCGCGGAACCGGCCCGCGGCGATCTCCTCCTCGAGCGACTTGTTCGTCGCAGCAATGACGCGCACGTCAACGCGGATCGGCTTCTCGCCGCCGACCCTCGTAATGATGCCCTCCTGCAATGCGCGCAGCACCTTCGCCTGCGCCGCGAGGCTCATGTCCCCGATCTCGTCGAGGAAGAGTGTGCCGCCGTTCGCCTGCTCGAATTTGCCGGCGCGATCTGCGTGGGCACCCGTGAACGATCCCTTCATGTGGCCGAAGAGCTCGCTCTCGATCAGCTCGGACGGGATCGCGGCACAGTTCACCTCGACGAACGGCTCTTCACTGCGCGCGGACAGCCGGTGGATGGCCCGCGCGACCAGCTCCTTGCCGGTGCCGTTCTCGCCGGTGATGAGGACGCGCGCGTCCGTCGGTGCGACCTTCTCGATGCGGTCGAGCAGTGAGCGGATGGCAAAGCTGCGACCGACGATCTCGTAGCGGCTCTCCACCTCGCCGCGCAGTCGCGCGTTTTCCTGAACGAGACCGCGCTGCTGGAGCGCGTTGCGGATAGTGAGCAGGAGGCGATCAGTGTCGAGCGGCTTTTCCAGGAAGTCGTACGCGCCACGGCGCGTGGCCTCGACGGCCGTCTCGATGTTGCCGTGGCCGCTGATCATCACAACGCACGCATCGGAGTCATGCTCGCGGATGCGATCAAGCGCCTCGAGCCCGTCCATGCGCGCCATCTTCACGTCCATGAAGACGAGGTCCGGGCGCAGGTCGACGTATGCGTCAATGGCCTCACCGCCGCCGGACGCGACACGCACATCGTGACCCTCGTATTCGAGGACCTGGCGCAGGATCTTGCGGATCCCCTCTTCGTCGTCGACGACCAGAATGTTTGCCATGGAGCGTCCGTGTGCGTGTCAGTTGCCACCGGCGGGACGCGCCAGCAGCACGAGCGAGTCTCTGCGTATGTAGGCCGTTGCCGCACCGCGCGGCAGCCTGACGGCGATCGCGTCGGCAGGCAGGCCGGCCTCATCGCGCCGCCCCATCCGCCTCAATGCACCGGCTATGAAGCGGTCGGGCAGCGGGACGCGGGCGGCGCTGACGTCGTCGACACCGAAACCGACTCGGCCGGATTCGAGCGGCAGCAGCGTGCCGGTGACCGTGAGGTCCGTCGTGTCGGGCAGAAACGCCGCTGCGTCCGAGAGGCCGTCCACGCGGGGAAGCTTGTCGATCGGCACGCGGGCGCGCAACCGGAGCCGGTCGCCTTCCAGCTGGACCTGCGGCGAGTCGAGAAACGCAGGCAGCACGCCGCGATAGCTGTGCAGGATCAGGCTCTCGAGCTCGACACCGGACAGCGACACCGATGAAGTGGAGCCGTCGCCCAGCGCGTCAAGCTTGCGTTGCGCACCCTGCGCCAGCTCGGCCGACGGAGACTCTACTTCCTCGGCGCCTCCGCGCCAGTCGCTCCACGCAGTCCGAATCCGGTCGCGGAAGATCCACGCTCCGGCCAGCAGAAGGAGCACCATGAGCAGCCCCAGCACGCGGCGGAAGCAACCGGTCACAACCCCTCCCGCTCGCCCAGCCGCCGTCGCAGCAGTGTGTCGTATCGCGGGCCGCCCGGGCCCGTATGACTCTGCATCAGATCCACAGTATCCACCGTTATCGTCGTTTCGTATCGGACCAGGCCGCTCAATCGTTCGACGTCGAGCGGCTGCGTCCCGCCGCGGGTGCGGCCGATCGTGATGTGCGGGCGAAAGGGACGCTGGTCGCGCGGGAAGCCCAGCCGCGACAATGCGGGTTCGAGCTCGCGCTGCAGTGCGGCCAGCTCGCTGTCGCCGGAGACTCCCACCCAGAGGATGCTGGCACGACGCAGCGATGGGAAGCCGCCGAGGCCGCCGATCCGTAGCGTGACGGGCGAGCGATGCGCTGCTGCCGTCAGCAGCACCTCATCGACTGCGGTCACCGCGGCACCTTCGGTGTCGCCCAGAAACTTAACCGTCATGTGAAGTGCATCGGGTGCCGCCCAGCGAACGGGCAGCGACTTCGCGCGGATCGGCTCCAGCGATTCATGCAGACGCGCACGCTCCTCCGGCGGGAGATTCAGTGCCACGAATGTCCTCACGTAGCGCCCCGCGCCGCCTGTGGTGCGGGCGTACCACGGAGAATCGCGCCGACCGCAGCCACTGCGCGTTCCACATCCCGCTCCGTCGACGACCAGCCGAGTGAGAAGCGGAGGGCACCCGCTGCATCCGTGCCGAGCAGGCGGTGTACCTCCGGCGCGCAGTGCAATCCGGGCCGTGTCAGCACAGCGTGCTCGCGATCGAGACGCGCAGCCAGCGCTGCCGCATCGAAAGTGTCGGTCGTGATCGTGACGACAGGAAGGCCGCCGGGACTGTCGGGTGAGTGCACGGTGACGCCTGGCACCGCCGCGAGGCCTTCGCGCAGCGTCTGCTTCAGTGACGCGGTGCGCGCATGAATCGCGTCGACGCCCTCGTCGAGCACTACACGGATGCCGGCCGCCAGACCCGCGATGCCTGGGCCGTTCGACGTGCCGGCCTCGAGATGATCGGGATAGGCAGCCGGCATCTGACGCTCGAGCGAGTTGCCGCCGGTGCCGCCGGTCATGAACGGCTCGACGTCGACGCCCGCGCGCACCCAGAGACCGCCGATCCCCTGCGGTCCGAGCATCCCCTTGTGCCCCGTGAACGCGATCATGTCGGCGTTCGCAGCGGCCGCATCGAACGGTGCATGTCCTGCCACCTGCGCAACGTCGACCACACTGAGCGCACCAGCATCGCGAGCCAGCCGCGCCAGCCGTGGCACGTCGAGACGGGTGCCGAGCACATTGGACGCCGCATTGATGGCGAGCAGTCTCGCGCCGTCCAGTGCGCGGCGCAGTGACTCCTCGTCCACCCCACCCATCGCGTCGACCTGCACCAGCACGACCTCCACATCGCGCTGCCTCGCGAGCGCTGCGGCAGGTCGCAGCACCGCATTGTGATCGAACGTCGTGACCACGACGCGATCGCCGGGACGCAATGTGCCGTGCAGCGCTGTGTTCAATGCCTGCGTGGCATTGGCCATGAACGCGATGCGGCCAATGTCACCCGGGATGTTGAGCAGCTTCGTGATCTGCTGCCTGCACTGGAGTGCAACACGACCGGCCTCGACGGCGAGCCTGTGTCCGCCCCTGCCGGGTGTCGCGCCGATGTTCTCCAGATACGCGACTACCGCGTCGGTCACGGCGCGCGGCCGGATCGCCGAGGTCGCAGCGTGATCCAGGTAGGCGACGTCAGCCATGGCCAGCTGCATTGCCCGCAGTGATGAACGCGGCGGCATCGACTGCGATATAACGGAAGCCGCGCGCACGCAGCGCCGCCGCGGCACGACGGGCAACATCAGGATCTGCACCGGCCACGATCGCGATATCGCCGTGGAACCCGCCGACTTCGTGCTCGGGAATCGGGTGCTGCGCACCGGGGCCAGCCGTAGGGGACCCGATCTGAACGAGTGCTTCATTCAGAGCACCCCTGCGGTATCCCTCCACGTCGATCAGCACGCGCACATTTTCGGCCTCTGATATCTGCCGGTGAACATCGTCGGCGAGGGGGTAAACGCGCTCCAGTTCGCCGGGCGCAAGCTCGATGCGCAGGCAGTCATCGTGGTGCCGTACGCGCAGCTCGCGGAAACCGAGGGCGCGAAGCGTATCCTCCGCGCGTTCCACGGCCCGCAGGCGCGCCGGTGTCACCGCGATCCCGTACGGCAGCCGGCTCGAAAGACAGGGCGCGGCCGGCTGATCCCATGTAGGCAGTCCCAGACGAGCGGACAGCGTGCGCACATCCGCCTTCGTGAGACCCGCCTCGAGCAGCGGCGAGCGCACGTGATTCTCACGGGCGGCGGCGAAGCCGGGTCGGTAGTCGCCGGCATCGTCGGCATTCGATCCGTCCAGTACAGCGTTCAGGCCGCGCTCACGTGCCACACCGACCAGCTTCGGCCACAGCTCGGACTTGCAGTAGTAGCAGCGATTGGACGGATTGGCCGTATACCGCTCATCGGCCAGCTCGTCCGTCTCGATCTCCAGGTGGGGAATGCCGAAATCGCGCGCACATTCCAGTGCCACATCGCGCTGCACCATCGGGTACGCCGCACTCCTGCCGGTCACCGCCAGCACGTTCTCACGACCGAGCGTCGCCACGGCCGCAGCCGCCAGGTACACGGAGTCGACACCGCCGGAGTACCCGATGCACACGGAGCCGCATTCGCGCAGAATCTCATGAAGCCGCTGCGCCCGCTGGTCGAGCGACGCGGGATTCGTCGATTTCATATATGCTGCCTCATCCCCTGTTCCACGCCCACTGTGCAAGTCCCGCGCGCGGACCGACGCCGCCGCCGGCGCGCGAGACGAGCCGGCCCCGTCGGTCGACGAAACCCTGGGCGGCGCGGCGCCTCGCAGGCGGCGGAAAGGTATCCGCCCGCATCGCCTGCTACAACCTGCCGTCAGAACAGGGACGCCCGAGGGAGGGCATGAAAACCCGCCGGATCCGCCGCGTCAACATCGCGCGCGCCGGTCCCGACGCCCGGCGCGCATCGGCAGAGTGGCCGCGTCGAGATCATTCGTCGCGGAGCACCTCGAGCGGTCGCACGTGAACCGGCGCCCAGGCGACCGCACCGGCGGCGAGCATCGCGAGCAGGACCGACGTCGCAAGCAGGGCGAGGGCTGCGCCGGCGCCGAACTCCATGCCGATCGACGACTCTCTCGCATTCAGGATCGCGACGACGATGCGCACCCCTGCGATGCCCGCAATTCCGGCGACCAGCCCGAGCGCGCCGTTCTCGAGCAGGATGGTGCGCAGCACGCGCCGACTGGTGTAGCCGACGGCCATGAGCACGCCCAGCTCACGGCGGCGCTCGACCATCGCGAGCGACACTGCATTCGCGATGAGGACTCCGCCGGCGAGGAGTGCCAGGCCCGCCACGGCAATGACGAACATGAAGAGGCTCTGGTACGTCGCAACCAGGAAGTCGTTGATGTCACGACGGCTCACGACGAGCGAGCCGGGCAGCCGCTGGCCAAGCGCCGGGGCCGCGGCGTCGAGCGCGGCCTCGGGCAGAGCAGCCAGATACGTCGTCGGCGGCCCCTCGATCCCAAGGGCGCGCGCCACTCCCGCCCCGGCGATCATGCCGCGTGGCGCACTGAAGAACTCCGTATCCAGTGGCACATAGAATCCCGCGATGTGAACGATGATGGACCGGTCGCCTGACGTCACGGTCAGGCGCTCACCGACACGACGTGACAACGGCGGGTCCCGCATGCGGTCGGGCACGAGCACGGCCAGCCCATCGCCCTGCCACTGGACGTCCGGACCGAGCACGACGAGGGATGCAAGATCTTTGTCGTCATGGATCGCGATGTGGTCCAGCATCCCCAGCCGTGCACCGGCACTGTCGACCGTCCTCACCGTCGCTTCATGACTCGCGATGATCTCGCCGGCACCCAGCTCGCGGAGCGCCACAGGTGTCATCGCGCTCTCCCCCTCAGCCGCATACACGCGCATGTTCAGCCCGGCATCCGTGCCGCGCCTGGACGCGACACGGTCGCGCCCGGTGGTCATCGCAGCAGCGGCAAACCCGATCGAGAACACGCCGACGAACAGTGCGATGAGCGAGAATGCGGAACGTACCTGGCGGCTGCGCAGGTTCGCGCGCGCCATGTTGATCAGCGGCAGATGTGGCATCGGCAGCCGCACGACGAGCCACAGCAGCGCGATGAGCACGGCGCCCAGGAACAGTGTCCCGAGGGCCGCCAGCGCCACGACGCCCGCGCCGGCCACGAAAGAGCGCATGATGACGCCGGCCAGCACTGTGAACATGAACGCGAGCAGTGCGTTCAACGCGAGTGCACCGACGACGGCGCCGCGCGCCGGACGGACGGGAAGGTCGCGCAGCAGCACGCCCGGCCGGACAGCACTCGCCCGGAGAATGGCAGCGGTGCCGAACAGCACGGCGGTCGCTACGCCAATGAGGGGGCCGGCAAGCAGCAGTTCGGGAGCGACACTGTACTCCAGCATCAGCGCGCCCGCGGTCCGATCGAGGAGGTGAACGAGTTGTGCCGACAGCGCGATCGCGAGCGCGGCGCCGAGCACGCCGCCGGCAGCGCCGAGCATCGCAGCCTCGAAACCAAAAAGCAGCACGAGGTGGTGCGTGCGATAACCCATGGCGCGCAGCGTCGCGATCTCCATGCGCCGGCGCGTCAGCATCACCTGCAGCGTGTAGGCGATGCCGATCCCGCCGATGATCAGGCCGAGGAGTCCCGCCCCACGCAGCATGATGCCGAACACACGCGCCATCGAGTCCGGTCGCCCATCGACGGCGCGACTCACCGTGAGACCCGCCTCCGTCAGCCGGACAGCGGCCGCACTGTCATCCACCGCCGTCGCGGCCGCCCAGCGCATTGTCGGGCCATCGCCCGACAGGATATCAGCCGTCGCCAGACTGTAGAGCATGGACTGGCCGCGCCGATCGGGTATCGCCTCAGCGACACCGCCGACGACCAGCCGGGCGGGCTCACGCGCCGCGTCGCCGTACCGGATCGTGTCACCCGCCTTAACGGCGAGCGCCGTGGCGAGATCACGCGTGAGCACGATGCTGCCCGGGCGCGCTACCGCAGCGCCGAACGTGCCGCCATCGCTCAGCCGAACCTCCCCCACGAGCGGGAACGTCGCGGGGTCCACACCGAGCGTGCGGCCGACGAACTGGACGCGACCGCTCCCGCTGCTGCGCACCATGCCAGCCAGTCCGCCGCTGAACATGGTCACATTGGTGAGCGCGCCATTGCGCACGAACTCCGCAAGCCGGGCGCTGTCCTGCGTGGTCAGACTGCCCGCGGCTCCACGGATGGCCAGGTCACCGCCCACCTTCAGGTGAGGCTCGACGTTCGTCGCCCGGCCGACGACGTTGGCAAGCAGCTGCATCGCGACGAGGGCGAGCACGCCGAATGCAATGCAGACAACCGCAAGCAGCGACCGCTGACCACCGCGGCGCAGCGACCGCAGGGCGTACCCGCCGAGGAAACGCATGCTCATACCGCGAACGCGCGCGTGTCGCTCGTCAGCCGGCCGTCCGTCATGTGCAGCACGCGGTCGGCGCGCGCAGCGACATCGGCATCGTGCGTTGCGACGAACAGTGTGACACCCAGATCCATGCGCAGGCGGGCGAACAGCTCGAGCACCTGCTCGCCCGTGGCACTGTCCAGGTTGCCGGTCGGCTCATCCGCGACCAGCAGCGCGGGACGGGTCACGAGCGCGCGCGCGATCGCAACACGCTGCTGCTGACCACCCGACAGCTGATGCGGACGGTGGTGGCGACGATCGGTCAGCCCAACCAGATCGAGCATCTCCCGCGCACGTTCCCGCGCCGAACGGTGATCCGGTCCCGCATACAGCGGCGCTTCCACATTCTCCTGCGCCGTCAGTGCGGGGATAAGGTTGAATGACTGGAACACGATGCCGATGCTGCGATTGCGGATCAGCGCCAGCGCATTCTCATCGAGGTCCGTAATGTCGGTTCCGTCAATCGAGATGCGCCCCGACGTCGGCCGGTCGAGTCCCGACACGATGCCGAGCAGCGTGGATTTGCCAGAGCCGCTTGGACCCGTGAGCGCGATCCAGCTGCCAGCCGCGACCTCGAACGTCACGCCGTTCAGGATGTGGACGTCCTCGCCCCCGAGCGGCAGGCTGCGATATATGTCATCGGCGCTGATCGCCGGATGTGTGGTCTGCAACATGTCGGACGCGGAACCCTTTCTGCATTTTGGCGCATCCGCCCATGAGGCCGGACGCGTGTGTAGCGCCGATGGTACGCTGGGTCCGTTCTGCGGCGGCGCGCCCATTGCGGCGCGAGGACATCGAGGCCGAGAGAGCCGTGGCAGCTTCATGGCCGGATGTGCCAAAATGCAGAATGGGTTCCGCGTCCGCGAGAAGTAACGGCGCCCGGCAGAATTTACGCGCACCTCGCCCCATTTGTTTCTGCCTGCTGGATTCTGTTCGGCCGGAGGGAAGAACGGAAGGCGTTGACCGTCCGCCGGCGGAGCCGATCAGCGCCGGGTGCGTGGCCGGTCGAGCGAGCGGTACTGCACCGCCTCTGCGATGTGAGCGGTGGCGATCGCGTCCGTACCTGCCAGGTCGGCGATGGTGCGGGCGACACGCAGCACGCGGTGGTAGGCACGCGCGGACAGGCCGAGCTGGCGCACGGCCGCACGGAGCAGTTTTTCTGCAGCGGAGCCCATCACGCAGTGCTCGCGCAGCTCGCGCGGCCCCATCTCGGCATTCACATGAAGGACAGCGCCGGCGAACCGACGGGACTGCACATCGCGGGCGACGAGGACGCGTTCGCGCATGACGGAGCTGGGCTCGCCGCGTCGGTTGTCGGTGAGCCGCTCGCCGGCTAGGGATGGCACCTCGAGGTGGATGTCGATGCGGTCGAGGAGCGGGCCGGACATCCGCCCGACGTAGCGCTCGACCTGCGTGGGGCTGCACACGCAGCGGCCACAGCCGCTGCCGTGGAAACCGCACGGACATGGGTTCATCGCGCCGACGAGCATGAAGCGGGCGGGATACGTGAGCGAGATCCGCGCCCGGCCGATGCGGATGACGGCATCCTCGAGCGGCTGCCGCAGCGCCTCCAGCGCATTGCGTCGAAACTCCGGAAGCTCATCGAGGAACAGGACGCCGGTGTGTGCGAGGGATGTCTCGCCCGGTCGTGGGGGATTGCCGCCCCCGACCAGCCCCGCGTCGGAGACGGTGTGGTGGGGAGCGCGGAACGGGCGCATGGTCACGAGCCCCTGCCCGGCCGGCAACGCACCGGCGACGGAATAGATTTTCGTCGCCTCGACGGCCTCGTCGTAGCGCAGCGGTGGAAGAATGGCTGGCAGCCGCCTGGCCAGCATTGATTTGCCAGCGCCTGGCGGACCGATCATCAGCGCGTTGTGCGATCCCGCCGCGGCGATCTCGAGCGCTCGCTTCGCACTCTCCTGTCCCTTGACGTCCGCGAAGTCGAGATCGCCGATCGGGTGCACCACCGGGGTGTGTGCCGCGCGCTCATGCGGCGGCAGCGGCGCCGCTCCCCGCAGATGATCGACCGCGGCGCCGAGCTGGGGCACGGCAATTACCTCCAGTCCATCCACGACGGCGGCTTCGGCCGCGTTCGCTGGCGGGCACAGCAGCGTGCGCATGCCTTCCTCCCGACAGCGTGCCGCGATCGGCAGCACCCCGCGTACCGGCCGCACGGACCCGTCCAGACCCAGCTCGCCAACCACGCACGTCCGCTCGAACCGGCGATCGCCGAGCTCCCCGGCGGCACTCAGGATGCCGAGCGCGAGCGGGAGGTCGTACGCGCTGCCCGATTTCGGGATGTCGGCGGGAGCGAGATTGATGGTGATCCGGCGCGGTGGCACCTTGAAGCCCTCGTTGTGGAGTGCGGCGAGGACGCGCTCGCGGCCCTCGCGCACGGCGTTCTCGGGCAGGCCGACCACGTTGATGCATGGCAACCCTCGCCCGAGGTCGACTTCGACACGCACGAGGTAGGCGTCCACGCCGAGCACGGCGCCGCTGATGATTTCTGCCAGCATGTTGTCGCTCGTTGAACTTTCGGGCCGGAGGAAATCCGCCGTCTGGCAGCGGCACGGATCCACCGTAGACGACCGCGTGCGGCACGGCGCCCGTGCTTCCCTGCCACGACAGCCAATACCGTGTGCGCGGCGGGGCAGAGCCATGGCGGGTGGGGACGACAGGAGGAACCTTTGGCCGCGCGGCGGGATCAAATGAGAGAGCGCGGCGCGCGCCCTGCGATCGGGGCACGACCCGTGCACCCATTGAAATGAACATGAGTCAGTCAGGTGCTGGAGGAGGCATGGAGCGGCAGATGCGGACGCTGGGGATCGGGCTATTGCTGGGAGTGGTCGGGCTTGCGGGCTGCGACGAGATGAGCCGGAGCGTGAATGGCGCACTGTCTCAGAGCGACGAGCCGATCGAAACGCAGGACCGCCTGCAGCAGCAGCTCGGCGACATCCCCGCGACGCTCGACACGACGGCTGCAGCCGCGCTCTCGGGCGCGTTCCGCGCCGCCGCCGCCCGGGCCCTGCCGGCTGTCGTCCAGATCCGGACGGTCGCGATTACCGAGGCGCCCGGCGGATTCATCCCGGGGCTGCAGCAGCAGGAGCTTCGGCCGCAGCGGACGCAGGGGAGCGGATCGGGATTCGTGTTCGACAGCCGCGGCTACATCCTGACCAACCACCACGTGGTGCAGAACGCCGTATCGCTCAACGTCGCGATGCTGGACGGTCGCGAGTACACGGCGGAAGTGGTCGGAAGCGATCCGAACACGGATGTCGCTGTGATCCGGATCGATCCGGGCGACCACGAGCTGCCGCTGATCGAGATCGGTGAGTCGGATCGGTTGCGCGTGGGCGACTGGGTGATCGCGCTCGGCAACCCGCTGGGCCTCACGTTCACGGCTACGGCCGGGATCGTCAGCGCAAAGGCGCGCAGCATCGGGATCCTCGCGGAGTCAGGCGCAGGCGAAACCGCTCTCGAGGCGTTCATCCAGACGGACGCCGCGATCAATCCCGGCAACTCCGGCGGGCCGCTCGTCGATCTGAACGGCCGTGTCATCGGCATCAACACCGCCATCGAATCACCGACCGGTTACTTCACAGGTGCCGGCTTCGCGATACCGATTGACCTGGCGAAGAAGGTCGCCGACGACATTGTCGAGTATGGGACCGTGCACCGGCCGCGCCTGGGTGTCGTGATCTCGGACGTGAACGCGGCCGACGCCGAGGTCTATGATCTGCCGAGTGTCAGTGGCGTCGAGGTGACGGCCGTGACGCCGGGCGAGCCCGCAGACCGCGCTGGCCTGCAGCTCGGCGATGTCATCCTGAAGATCAATGATCAGCCGGTGAACTCGGTCCCCGACCTGCAATCGCGCATCGCACGGCTGCAGCCCGGCAACCGCGTCGACATCGGGTTCGTACGCTATGGCAAGGCGATGACGACCTCGGTCGAGCTCGGCGAGTTCGAGCCGCCGCGTATCGCCACTCCGGCCGTGGACGCGCGGGAGGGCGGAAACCTGCTCGGGTTTACAGTCACCACCGTTCGTTCGCGCGTGCGTTCCGCCGCTCCGCGAGAGGTCGAGGCGCCCGTGGTCTCCAGTGTCGATCATCTCGGCCCCGCGGCCGGCTCAGGGCTCGGCGTAGGCCACGTCATCCGTCGCTTCAACGGGCGGGAGATCCGCAACGTGCGAGACCTGGAACGCGCGGCGGCCGGCGTCAGCAGCGGCGATGTCGTATCGCTGATCGTGGTCAACATCCGCGACAGCGAGGGACTGCCCACGATCGTGAACTACCGCGTCCAGTAGCCGGCGCGAATCAGGGGGCGGCAGCGTTATCGGCGGCTTCACTCCGCCAGCGCCCGCCCCATCCGCTTCGCCGCCCTGCGAAGTTCCCCGCCGGGGTCGGCACCCGTCGATCAATCCGGCCGTGTCCCACCCCCGCCGTCGTTCGCTCCCCTGCCATCTGCCGGCAGCCTCGCATCGCGGTCGGCCACGAGCAGACGGATCCGGATCACGGTACCGCCTCCTTCCCGCGATGCGGCCGTCACGGTACCCTCCCAGGACTCGACCAGTCGCCTGACGATTGCGAGGCCGAGACCCGTTCCGGACGAGCGCGTGGAGAAGTGCGGCTCGAAGACCCGCGTCAGGTTCTGTTCCGCGATACCCGGGCCCGTGTCGGCGACATCGATGTCGATGTGTCCGCTGTCGGTTTCGTACGCGCTGACGATGATGTCGCCCGGGCCGTCGAGGGCGGCACGCGCATTCTCCACCACGTTGAGGAGTACTTCCTTGAGTTCGTTCGAGCGGGCACGGCCGCGGGGCAGGTCCGGCTGCACATCGTCTATGTAGCGAACCGTGCGGTCGCCTGACCGGTAGAGCGTGAGCGCCTCGCGTATCACGGCGGGCACGTCCACGGCCGCGATCGGGCCGGACGCGATGTTGGGCGCGCCGTAGCGCGAGAACGCTCGCGCGATCTCGCTCAGACGATCGATCTCGGTGAGGATCTGCGACACATTCGACTCGAGAACTTCCTCGAACTGGGGATGACGGTCCGCGTAGGCCCGCCGCAGATGCTGGACCGACAGCTTGATCGGTGTGAGCGGGTTCTTGATCTCGTGCGCCACCTGTCGCGCCATTTCACCCCAGGCGAGCACGCGTGCCGTACGCAGTTCGCGCGCTCGTGCACGGCGCAGCCGTCGCGCCATCCGGTTGAACGATGTGAAGAGCTGGCCGAACTCCCCACCCTCCCGCTCCGGCAGCTGCACGCCGAAACGGCCCGCGCCAACGGCCGCACTCGCCCGCCGCAGCTGTCCGATCGGGCCCGCCAGCGCCCGGCCCACGGCTACGGAGAGCGCGAGCGACAGCAGCGCGCCGACGACCACGGCGAACAGCACCAGATGGGCAAACTCCCGCTGGCGCACCGCCGTTTCACCCGATGACAGCGACATCGGCACGCCGAGTGTGCCCGACGGTCTTACGGCATGATACGCCGTGATGTAGGAGTAGTCGCCCAGACTCTGCCCAGCGAGCGCAGACAGGTCCTCGCCCGTCTCCAGGCGGTTGAACACGTCGGGCGGCATCCAGGCGCCGTAGACGCCGAGATCGAGCGCTTCACGCGAGGACACCGCGATCAGCTCACCACCGATATACCACAGCACATCCGTGCCTGCATGCGCGGCCAGGTCAGCCAGATCCGCGACGCCCTCCTGGAACTCCAGCACCACCCGCGACACGGAGTACTGCGCCCACGTCTGCGCCACGCGCGCCACCTCCCCTGCCAGCGCGCGGTACGCGACCCAGCCGAACACGAGGGTCGGCACGAGGAAGAAGCCGAACAGCGCGATCGTAATGCGCGCACGGAACGTGTCCAGCCACGTGCGCCAGCCGCCGCGCGGGATGGCAGCGCCGCCCCGTCCGACGACGCCGATCACCCACAGCAGGGTGAGCAGGGCGAGATCGAATGCAATCAGCAGCATGCCGCGCGCCAGCCGTACGCCGGCCGGGGCGACGGAAACCGCCAGATGAGCGTGATACCAGCCGTCGGGGTATTTCACGAACGCCTCGCTGCGCCAACCCTCGAGGCTCGGCTGCCACTCGATGAACGTCTGCTGCGGCTCCGGCCCGCTCGCCTCGACCAGGTTCAGGCGCGTCGTCGCCGGCGCAATGACGCCGAGGAACGGCGCAACGGCGCTGATACGGTCGAGCGTCCGCCGCGGCGGGACCATCACGGTGATGAGTGATCCGTCTGCCAGAGGCACCGTCAGCAGCCGGCTGAGATCGGACACGTCCGAGAACTCGATGATCGCCCACGACCTCTGCGACCGCGCGACACGGAGCATGTTGTCCAGCTGACCTTCCTCCGCCACGCGCGGCATGGGTGCGGATCCGAGCTGGACCTCGGGCACGAGCGACTCGCCCGAGCCGGACCACAGAACGATTCGCGCCGGATACGGTTGCTGCGCGAGCCCGCTCGCCACCCACGTTCGGTACAGCAGCTGAACACCGCTCTCTCCCGCCGCGAACCGGTCGCGCGCCTGGTTACCGAAGTCCTCCAGCAGATAATGCAGGAACGGATCGGCCCGGGTCCCCAGACTCTCCAGCTGACGCTCCGCGGCGGCCAGACGAGCCTCCACGTGCGTGCGCCACATGTGCGGCAGCGCGGCCGTGCCCGCCAGCCACCCGGCCAGCAGCAGTCGCGACAGTGCCCCGAAGCGTCCCGACTCCGGCGCCAGCGCAGCGGCGCCCAGCGCGAACGGCAGCAGCCACACCGATGCCGTCACCAGCGACAGACGCTGCGACTGATCACCCGCGAATGTGATGAGGACGGCAAAGGCGACGGACAACACGATCGCGCCCGCCAGCAGCAGTCGCTGGCGCGGACGCGTGGGCTCGGCGGCCGCATGTTCCCCGGGCGGGTTGCGGCGCGGCAGTGAGAACAGCGTTACAACCGACAGGATCAGCACCGTAGCCAGCTGGAACGCATACCAGTAGGCGGGCGTCCCTTCCAGCAGTGTCGTCGTGGTTCCTGCGAACAGCACGCTGAGAACCAGCGGATAGGCAACAGCGACGACCAGCGCACCGGCGGCGATGCGCACGCCCGGGCGGAATACCGGCCGCTGCCTGCGCCGTGCACCTGCCACGAGGGCCGTCAGCGGAAGGAGCACGGCGAGCAGGGCGCCGAGCGAATAGTCGCGCGGCGGCAGCGTGAAGAGGACTGGAGAGAACAGACGCTCGGCGCCGAGCGTCTCGCGCAGCGGAGCTCCCATGATCACCGGAAGGAGCGCCGCCAGAGGCAGAGCGGCCGCCCACGCCGGCCGGGAGGGCCCGGTGCTGCGCAGCCACGCGACACACAGCGCGAGGTACGCGAAGAGAACCAGCAGCAGAACGACCACACGCGCCGTGCGCTCCACCCGCTCCCGCCAGCTGCGCTGCGTCAGCGGCTCGAGCCGGGCATGCACGACGGTGTCACCGCCCACCACGAGCGACCAGACTTCATCGGAACCGCCGCCGCTCCGGAACGATGCCCGGGTCTGCGTGCGTGCTTCCACCACCTCACCGATACCGCCATCGCTCCCGTCACTGATGACGCCCGTCTCCACCAGCACTGCGGCGATTGCGTACTCCTCACGGCCCGGCACGAGCACCGGAAAATACACGTAGCTGAAGAGCGGCCGCTCCTCGAAGTACGCGCTCATCTCCCGCATCCAGAGCGTGTCCGGCAGCTCGCCGCGATGCTCCCCCGCCCATGCCAGCAGTCCGCCCTGCTGCGTGTAGAGCGCCAGCCCGTCCACCTGATACTGCTCCCGCAGCGTGGCCAGCGGCCGGAACATGTCCGTCGATGCGCTGCGCGATCCCGCGATGGCCGCCGCCTGCCGCGCGGACGCCATGCCGCGCTGGACGACATCGCTCATGCGCGCGTTCAGCTCCGCGCCGATGCGCGCCTGCCTTTGCTCGACAATGCTGCTCCAGCTCAGCCCGATACGTTCGAACTGCCAGGTCGTCATGGTCGCGAACCCCGCGCCCAGCAGCAGCAGGCCGAGCGACAGCACCAGCGGACGCGGCGCGGCGCGGCGGCGCCACGCCAGCCACGTCAATGCCACGGCAACGATAAACGCCGCGATGGCCGCAATCAGCCAGCCGACCTCCAGCCGACGCGTCCACCACACGAGCAGGTAGAGCGTCAGGACGGTTGCGCCAAGAGCCCCGAGCACCGACCGTTCGGCCTGGATCCGCTTCAATCGAGTCCGTTTCCCGATACGTGAAAGACTATGGCCGCCACATCACTGGCCCTGGATGAGCTGAGCTGGATCGACGCCGCCGCACACCTGGCGCGCAACCCCCGCCTCATCATACCCGTCGGCGCCCTCGAGCAACACGGACCGCACCTGCCGCTCGGCAGCAATGTACTCATTGCGCGCCGCGTCGCGGTCGATCTGTCCACCCGCTTCGGTGTGCTCCGCGCGCCCACCATGTACTACGGCGTGAACGTGCCCTCCGAACGAGAGTATGCCGGCACGGCCTCGCTGCGCCAGAAGACGCTCCATCGCGCGGTAAACGAGCTGCTCGCCGCGTGGGAGGAGCACGGCGTCGGCGAGTTCATTATCATCACCGCCCACCGCCATGAGCCGCACCTCGACGCCCTCGCCACCCTCATCACCGGCCGCGCCCGCGTCCGCGTCGTATCCCTATGGGATGTCGAGGTCGGGGACCTTCTCGAGAAGCAGCCGGGAGCCCTGCACGCCTGCGAGGCCGAGACGTCCGTCATGCTCTACCTCTACCCTGACCTGGTGCGCATGGAGCGCGCGCGCGACTTCCATATCTCGGAGGAGGAATTCGAGCGATACGTTCGCGGCCAGCTCCCCTCCCCGCCCCCCGGCGGCGCGGGCGTCGTCGGCTATCCAACCGCTGCCACAGCCGCCAAGGGAGAAGCGATCTACACCCGTCTGCTCGATGCAGTTCGCCGCGCCCTGTTCCAGGCGGATGACGAAGAATCCGATACGGTGTGAACGAAATCGGGAGCGAGCGGGAGTGTGTTCGTGTACGGGATCGGGTTTGTTCCCGGTTGTAACCCGATCCCGATCCCGGACACGATCCCGATCCCGATCCCGGTTTCCTTGTATATTCTCACGGACCCCCTCTCCCGGCAGGGGGTACCTGATGACAACGCTGGAGGTACACATGAAGCGTGCTTTGTTGGGATTCGCCGCAATCGCGATGATGGCGGCCCCCGCAGCCGGGCAGACGGTGCGGCTGGACGAGGGCACATTCCGCATTCTCGTGGATGGCCGCGAGGTCGGCACGGAGACGTTCTCGTTGCGGCAGAACGGCACCGGCGCCGACGCCGTGGTCATTGCACAGGGACGCGTGGTGCTGGACTCGCGGGAGACGACGGCGAACGTGCAGCTGGCCGGCACGGGTCTGCGTCTCGTCGCCTACGACGTGGAGTTGTCGGGCGCGGATGCCCGGCGGATCCGCGCGTCCATCTCGGGCAGCCGGGCGAGCGCGCGCACGCTGTCGGCCGCCGGAGAGACCATGAAGGAGTATCTGGTGAGCGACGGTGCAGTCCTGCTCGATGACGGCGTAGCGCACCACTATTACATGATCGCGCAGCGGGCGGCCGCTGGAGCGACGAGCACACCGATCCTGATTCCGCGCGAGAGCCGGCAGGTGCAGGCGACGATCACGAATGCGGGCGAGGAGTCCGTGAGCGCGGGCGGCACGACCGTGACGGCGCGCCGGATCGTGGTCCAGCCGGAGGGCGGCGATGCCCGCACCGTCTGGGTCGATGGACAGGGCCGGGTGCTGCGCGTCGAGATTCCGGCGCGCAATTACGTGGCAGTGCGCGCCGCACTGCCCTGAAGTCAGCCAGGGGCGGCCGCGGAACGGCCGCCCCTGCTCGCTTTGGAGGACGGAAGCTCAACATCTGCGAAACCTCGCGCGTCATCTTTTCGTAGGGTGAGCGCGATCGACCGACTACACAGAACTACCATCAGGGAGTTGCAACGGTGCACTCATACAGCTACCGCCAGCCCATTATGGCGGCGTTGGCGCTTATACTGGCGCTGGCGCCGGACGCGTCCGCCCAGACAGGTGCAACCCTCACTCTGGATGAGGCAATCACTCTCGCCCGGCGGAACAACCCCGACTTCCTGCAGCAGGCGAACGACGTCGCCGCGGCCGACTGGGCCGTCCGTGACGCCTACGGCTCGCTGCTGCCGGGTGCTTCGGCGTCGACGTCCTACAACTACCAGGCCGCGGGCACACAGCGCGTCGGCAATTTCGGCGATATTGGCGTGACGAATTCCACCGATTACTACTCGTCGAATTACAACCTGGGCGTTAACTACCGCCTGAGCGGCGCCTCACTGATGGCGCCCGGGCAGGCGAAGTCACAGCGCCGGGCGACAGCTGCGGGTGTGGAGGCCGCAGTGTTCACGCTGCGCACGAACGTTACGCGCCAGTACCTGGCTGTGAAGCGCGCGCGCGATGGCGTCACGCTGGCCGAGCAGGAGCTCGCGCGCGCGGGCGACAACCTGCGCCTCGCGCAGGCACGCGTGGATGTGGGCGCGGCGATCCCGATGGAAGCGACGCAGGCCCAGATCGAGCGTGGCCGTGCCGAGGTGACACTGCTCCAGGCACGCAATCTGGTCGAGACGGAACGGTTGCGACTGGCACAGGTGCTCGGCACGGACCTCCCCGCCGATGTCGATCTGACGACGCAGTTCGCGGTGACCGATGTGCCCTGGACGGAGACGCAGCTCCAGGCCTTCGCCGCGCAGGCGCATCCGTCGCTCCAGGCCGCACGAGCCGCGGAATCGGCATCGCGGGCCAGTGTGCGCATGGCGCGGTCCTCGTATCTCCCGTCCCTGAGCTTCTCGGCCGGGATATCCGGGTTCATGCGCCAGGCCGGCAACTCCGAGTATCTCGTCGACCAGGCGTGGCAGGGCGCGTACGCGCAGCAGGACCAGTGCGAGCTGATGAACCAGATCAGCTCCGGACTGAGCACGCCGCTGCCCGGCACGCCGCAGGACTGCACACGATTCTTCCTGACGAGCGAAGACGAGCAGCGGATCCGCGAGAGCAACTCGCTCTTCCCGTTCGGCTACGAGCGTAATCCGTTTTCGGCGTCACTGACGATCTCGCTGCCGATATTCGACGGCCTCTCGCGCGAGCGGCAGGTGGAACAGGCGAAGATCGCCCGGACCGACGCCGAGCTGCGCCTCAGGTCGGAGGAGATGCGTCTGCGCACCGAGATCGCCGCGGCGCTCGGCACGGCGCGCACGGGCGCCAGCAGTGCGGAGCTCGAGGCGCGCAACGTGGAGCTCGCCGATGAGCAGCTGAGACTGGCGCGCGAGCGCTATCGTCTCGGTGCAGCATCGTACATCGAGCTCCAGGAAGCGGAAACGCTCAAGGCGCGTGCTGACCGCGCGTATCTGAGCGCACTCTATCAGTTCCATGAAAGCCTCGCCGCGCTCGAAGCGGCGGTTGGCCGTCCACTTACCGGTGCGGAGATCCGCTAATGAAGAAGGGTATGAAGATCGGGATAGGCGTCGCCGCCCTCGTTGGCGTCGTGGCCGTCTCGATGGTTGCTGCGTCGCGAGCTGACAGCGGCGGAGCGATGGTGCGCATGGAGCCCGTAGCGACGCGCGACCTCGTGGCGACTGTTACCGCGAGCGGCTGGATCCGTCCGCACCGGCGCGTCGAGGTGCAGGCCGACATCATGGGTCGCATCATCGAGCTGAACGTCAAGGAAGGCGACGTTGTGCAGCGCGGCCAGGTGCTGCTGCGCATCGACCCGACGCAGTTCGAGGCGGCCGTGTCGCGCGCGCAGGCCGCGGTGAGCGAAGCCATGGCGCGTGAGGCACAGACGAAGGCGAACCTGCTCCAGGCTGAGCGTGCATACGAGCGGTTCGCGCAGCTCGCACAGTCCGACGAGCAGCTCGTCAGCCGCCAGCAGCTCGAGGAGGCCGAGACGCAGATGCTCGTGCAGCGCGAGCTGCTGACCGCCGCCGGCTTCGGCGTCGCGCAGTCGCGGTCGGCACTCACGGAGGCGCGCGACCGGCTGGCAAAGACGGTCATCCGCGCCCCCATGGACGGCATGATCACGCGGCTCAATGTCGAGGAAGGCTCCACCGCGATCGTCGGCACGACGAACAACCCGGGCAGCATCCTGCTGACCGTCGCCGATCTGTCGTCGATGGAGGCAGTCGTCCGCGTCGATGAAACCGATGTGCCCGACATCCACGTGGGCGACAGCGCGTCCGTCACGATCGACGCGTTTCCGCGGCAGCCGTTCACAGGCCGCGTAAGCGAGATCAGCTACAGCTCGGTACGTTCTCCGCTCCAGCAGGGTGCAGCAGCGAGCACGCAGGGCGGACAGGCGATCGATTACGAGATCGTGATCACACTCGACAATCCGCCGACATCGCTCCGCTCGGACCTCTCGGTTTCGTCGGACATCGTGACGGCGAAGCGGCCGGGCGCGCTGTCGGTGCCGATCATCGCGCTCACCGTGCGCGAGGAACCGGACGCCGATCCGATCGAGAACGAGGATCCCGCCGCCCGCGCGGCCGGCGAGGCGGCAGCGGAAGGGCGCGCGCGGAAAGCAGACCAGGAGGGCGTGTTCGTGGTGCGTGAGGGCAAGGCCGTGTTCGTGCCCGTCACCGTCGGCATCGCCGGCCAGGAATATTTCGAGGTGATCACGGGCGTGACGACGGCCGATACGGTCGTTGCGGGACCGTATGAGGTCATCCGTACGCTCGAGAACGGACAGGCGGTCCGGCCGATGCCGGCCACGACACCAACCGGTACAACGAGCGGCGCACAGGCCGCCGCGCGGGAGTCCTGAATGTCCATACCAGTCATTCGTACGCAGGGTCTGACCAAGGAATATGTGCTCGGTGCTGAGACCGTGCGTGCGCTGCGCGGCGTCGATCTCACGATCGAGCGCAATGAGTACATCGCCATCATGGGCCCGTCCGGCTCCGGCAAGTCGACGTTCATGAACCTGATCGGCTGCCTGGACACGCCCACGGCCGGTGAATACTGGCTGGATGGCACGCAGGTCTCCGGTCTCGAGGACGACGAGCTGGCGAAGATCCGCAACCAGTACATCGGTTTCGTGTTCCAGACGTTCAACCTGCTGCCGCGGGCATCGGCACTGCACAACGTGGAGCTGCCGCTGATCTATGCCGGTGTTTCCAAGAAGGAACGGCAGGAACGCGCTGTGGACGTGCTGCAGAAGGTCGGGCTGGGAGACCGCATGGAGCACAAGCCGTCGGAGCTCTCCGGCGGCCAGCGTCAGCGCGTCGCGGTCGCACGTGCACTCGTCAACCGTCCGTCCCTGCTGCTCGCCGACGAGCCGACCGGCAACCTGGACAGCAAGACGAGCACGGACATCATGGCGCTCTTCGACGAGCTGCATGCCGGTGGCCAGACGATCATGCTGGTGACGCACGAGCATGACATCGCGGAGCACGCGCACCGTACGGTGACGCTGCGCGACGGCATTATCTCGGCGGACGAGCCGACGGGTCGTGCGCTTACCCACGCCGGCGCCCAGGCGGGCGTCTGAGCCGCCTCATGACACGAGCTGCAAGCGCCTTCTGCTCACGCGGATCACGCCCATGAACCTGCGTGAAGGTATCCTGCTGGCCCTCAACCAGATCCGTGCGCAGAAGCTGAAGAGCTTCTTCGCGGTACTCGGCGTCATCATCGGCGTCATGTTCCTGATCACGGTCGTAAGCGTGGTCGAGGGCATGAACAAGTACATGGAAGAGGATTTCGCGGGCGCCATCTACGGACTCAACACACTCACGCTCAGCCGTCAGCCCGAGATCAGCTTCAGCTCGGACCCGGACGTCTGGCGGGCGTATCGGCGCCGGCCACGCATCACGTTCGACGACGCGGACGCGATTCGCAACGCGCTCACGGTGCCCGCCATGGTCGCCGTCGAGAGCTTCAGCGGCGGCAACATGGTGTCGGAGCAGGGTGTGGAGGTCGAGAACGTGTGGCTCACGGGTGCGTCCGCCGATCTGCTGCGCATCCGTGACATGGACGTGGAGCACGGTCGCGGCTTCACTGCGCCCGAGGACCGCTCCGGCGTGCCGGTCATCCTGCTGGGCGCGGAGACCGCGTCGACGCTTTTCGGTGCGCTCGACCCGCTCGGCCGCACGGTAAAGGTCAGGGGCGCGCAGTTCCGTGTGATCGGCGTGCTGAAAAAGCAGGGATCGCTGTTCGGCATGTCCATGGACAACCGCGCTTTTGCGCCCGCCCGCTCACCGATGGGCCGGCTGGTCAATCCACAGGGTATCGTCGACCGCATCCTGGTCAAGCCGTTCGAGACCGATGACATGGAGCAGGCGCGTCTCGACGTTGAAGCCGTCATGCGGATCCGCCACAAGCTGCGCGGCGCCGAAGAGAACGACTTCGCGATCGAAACGGCATCGGAGTCGATGAGCTTCTGGCAGAACATCCGCAAGATCCTGATGATCGCGTTCCCGGGTCTGGTGTCGATCGCGCTCGTGGTCGGCGGCATCGTGATCATGAACATCATGCTCGTATCGGTGACGGAGCGGACGCGTGAGATCGGCATCCGCAAGGCGCTCGGTGCACGGAGGCGCGACATCCACGTGCAGGTGCTCGTGGAGTCGGCGACGCTGTCACTGCTCGGAGCGCTCATCGGCATAGGAATCGGCGTCGTGCTCGCCCAGGTCGTGCAGGCGCTCTCACCGCTGCCGGCCGCGATCGCTCCCGTCTGGATGGGAGTTTCAGTTCTGATGGGCATGGGCGTCGGCGTCATTGCCGGCATCTACCCTGCCGCGCGCGCCGCGCGGCTCGATCCTGTCGTCGCCCTGCGGGCGGAGTAAAGCAATGCGCCTCGAGAGCCTCACGGAAGGTGCCGCACTCGCGATCGACCAGCTGCGTGCGAACAAGTTCCGCTCCGGACTGACGATCCTCGGCATCGTGGTGGGTGTCGCTACGGTCATGGCCATGAGCGCGATGATCCAGGGCATCAAGACGAGTGTGGCCGGCGAGATGGAGGCGATGGGACCGAAGAACTTCATGGTCGCTCGTTTCAACATGAACGGCGTCCAGATCGGCGGCCCCGGCAGCCGCTCGGACCGGAACAATCCGAAGATCACGCCGCTCGAGGCACGCCGCATCGAGCAGCTGCCAGGCATCCGTGAAACGCTCATTGCGCTCGACATGAGCGCCGAGTTCGTCAACGGACGGCAGCGTCTCGCCAGCGTGCAGATCGCGGGACGCGAGGATGGCTGGGCCGAGTACACCAACGCCACGATCGTCTCGGGTCACGACATGCTGCGCAACGATGTGCGCTCCGGCGCCGCCGTCGTGCTGCTCACGACGGACCTGGCGGAGACGCTTTACGGTGCACTCGATCCGGTCGGCCGGATCGTGCGGATCAACGGCAGGCCGTTCGAGATCGTCGGCATCGTGAAGATGCCGGACAATGTCTTCAGTGCGCTGCAGAAGAACCTGGCGCTCATGCCCTACACGTCCGTGCTCAAGCACCTGGGTGCCTCGGACGAGGGCCTGGCCGTACTGGTGTCGCCCTCTGCCGCGACATCGCAGGACGAGGCCATGGACCAGGTGACGACGCTCCTGCGCACTACGCGCGGCCTGCGCCCGGATGAGGACAACGACTTCGCGCTGATCCGGCAGGAGGAGTTCCTGGAGATGTTCAACACGGTGACGAGCGTATTCTTCATGGTCATGCTCGCGCTGTCGTCGGTGGGTCTGATGGTCGGCGGTGTCGGCGTCATCGCGATCATGATGATCGCCGTGACGGAGCGAACGCGCGAGATCGGCATCCGCAAAGCAATCGGCGCCACGCAGCGCGAGATCCTGTGGCAGTTCCTGTTCGAGGCCGTGACGGTGACATGCATTGGAGCGATCATCGGCATGGCCATCGGCGCCGGCGGGGCGTATCTCGTCGCCGCACTCACACCGATCCCCGCAGCGGTCCCGCTCGGCGCGATCCTCGCCGCACTCGGCATGGCCGCGGTTGCGGGTGTCGCATTCGGAATGTGGCCTGCCTGGAAGGCGGCGAAGATGGACCCGGTCGAGGCACTGCGGTTTGAGTAGCGCCGGATCAGCGCGTGTGCCCCTGGCGCGACCGCGCCAGTTGGCAATCCGCGCCCCGGGTCCATGAGTATCCTGGCGATGACAGACCTTCTCGCCATCATGGCGCATCCCGACGACGCCGAGCTGCTTTGTGCCGGCGCCCTGCTGGCCACGGCCGCGCACGGCGGCCAGGCGGCAGTCCTGGACCTCACGGGCGGCGAGCGTGGCAGCTGGGGCACGGCCTCACGCCGATCCGATGAGGCAGCCGCGGCAGCGGACGTCCTCGGCCTGGCAGCGCGCCGAAACGCCGGCCTGCCGGATGGTGCGCTCACCAGCTCACCAGAGGCGCGCCACACGGTGGCGGCTCACATACGGGCGCTACGGCCTGCCACGGTCGTTCTGCACTGGCCGGACGCCCGGCACCCCGACCACCGGGCCGCGAGCGAGATCGGCCGGGATGCCTGCTTCCTGGCCGGTGTGCGCAACGCCGACATCGAGGGCGAGCCGTTCCGGCCGCACAAGGTCGTCTTTGCGCTGACGTACGCCGAGCATGGCCCGAAGCCGACCGTCGTGCTGGACATCAGCGATCACATGGAGCGGAAGCTGGACGCCATCTTCGCGTTCGGCTCCCAGTTCGAGGGGAGGACCGCGCTCGGTGATGTGTTCGGCGGCGACCGCCCGATCCGCGAGCAGATCCTCGCCTATCACGCGTACTACGGCTCATTGATCCGCAAGGCGTATGGCGAGCCGTACTGGACGAAGGAGACGGTGCGGGTCGAGGACCTGGGCGCGCTAGACGTCAGCAGCTTCTGACGCATGCGACGTCACCGGCAGCCGCGCCAGCCCGCAGCCACTCGCCGCGCCGGAACGCATCCTGTTGCGGTGCGGGTCGGCGGTCAGCAGTTGTTGGCGGGCGACCCGGTCAGTTCCACCTCGAGCAGGACGCGACGCCAGCTCGGCGTATCGGCCCCGGACACGCGCACCGCCCGCGCCCGTGCACTGCCGCCGCGCAGCATCCACGGGGCGAGCCAGTACTCGATCTCGGGCGGCAGGTGTCCGATGACGTCGCCTTCCGGCATGTGCACCCAGATGCCGGGGTCATCGTCGATCGGAGGGCCGGGGATCAGGAGGACTTCGTCACCGGCGTGCAGGCGGCAGAGGTGGGTCGAACGTTCGGCGAACACGGTGCCGTGCACCGTCGCCCTGAAGCTCGGCGGCCGCTCCGGCGGAAGCGGAGGTGGTGCGCGGTGATTCATACCCGTTAATTTATCCCCGTCCTCCGGGACTGCCAAGCTTTGCGACGAGGCGCCGGGGCCTCCTCGCGCCTGACCCGCGACCAGCCATGTCCGTGAAATTCGTCTATCTCGACCATGCGGCCACCACACCGCTGCGACCCGAAGTCCTCGAGGCGATGTCGCCCTATTTCGACGAGCGCTTCGGCAACCCGTCCAGCATGCACCGCTGGGGCCGACAGGCGCGCAATGCGCTGGAACAGGCGCGGGAGCGTCTGGCGTCCGCCATCGGGGCAACGCGCCGCGAAGTGGTCTTTACAGGGGGTGGCACGGAGGCCGATAACCTGGCGGTCCTGGGCCGCTGGCGTTCCGCGTGCAGCAACGGCAGCCGAGGCGCCGCCGTGGTGTGCTCGGCGATCGAGCACAAGGCGGTAGGCGCGGCCGCCCAGTGCGCGGCGAGCGAGGGCGCGGAGCTGATCACGCTGGGCGTGGACGAAGAGGGCCGCGTCGACCTGGACGCGGTCGGGGAGGCGCTGCAGGTGAAGCCCTGCGTGGTGAGCGTCATGTGGGCCAACAACGAGGTCGGCACGATCGAGCCCGTCGCGGAGATCGGGACGCGCTGCCGCGAGGCGGGCGTCGCCTTCCACACCGATGCAGTGCAGTCGTTTGCGAAGCTGCGCGTGCGGGTGGACGAAACGCCGTGCGACCTGCTGTCGCTCAGTGCACACAAGATTGCGGGCCCGAAAGGCATCGGTGCGCTCTACATCCGCGAAGGCACGCACGTTCTGCCGCTCGTCCACGGCGGTGGTCAGGAACGGGAGCTCCGGCCAGGCACGGAAAACGTCGCCGCCGCAGTCGGGTTCGCGGTCGCGGCCGAGCTGGCCGCTGCGGAGCAGGAGGAGGAAGCCGCTCGACTCGCCTCCCTCCGCGATCGCCTGAAGCATGGCCTGCTGGAGCTGGTGCCCGAGCTGGTGGTGAACGGGCCCGGGCGAAACGTGCTGCCCAATATCCTGAACGTCACCGTGCCGGGCGCGGACCAGGAAGGGCTTCTGATCGGCCTCGATCTGGAGGGCGTTGCCGCGTCCGGCGCGTCGGCGTGTCAGAGCGGAACGATCAAGCCGTCGCACGTCCTCGCGGCGATGGGCCGCATCGCCGACGGCGACGCGTCAGTGAGGCTGTCGCTCGGCCGGCCGACGACAGCGGAAGAGATCGAGCTTGCGATCGCAGCGTTCGGGCGCGTGGTGGAGCAGCTGCGGGTCGAGGCGTAGAGCCAAGGGGACGACGTGCTTGCGAGCCGTCGAGTCGCGCTGGCTAGCGAATGCGGCCGCCACCCACGAGCACGTCCCCGCGGTAGATCACCCCTGACTGGCCGGGCGTGATCGCTCGCTGCGGCTCCGTCAGCTGAAGCGACAACACCTCATCGTTGATCTCCTCTACCACAGCGTCCACTGCCACCGCCCGGTGCCGCACCTGGACGCGTACACTTTCGCCGGCATGCGGCGGTGTGGTCAGCCAGTTCAGATCGCCGATCGAGACGTCGTCGCGGTACAGCTCCTCATGTGCGCCCACAACCACCTCGTTGCTCGCCGGGTGCACCCCGAGCACGAACAGTGCGCGCCCGCGCCCGCCACCCAGACCGCGTCGCTGCCCCACCGTGTAGCGCGCATAACCGCCATGCTCACCGACGACCGTGCCATCGGTCGTCACCAGGGCTCCCGGCTGGAGCGAATCGTGGTCGTCACCCAGGCGTCGTCCAAGGAAGCGGGCGTAGTCCCCGTCCGGCACGAAGCAGATCTCCTGCGACTCCGGCTTCTCGGCCGTGGCGAGGCCGAGCTGGCGGGCGCGCTCGCGCACCTGAGGCTTCGTCAGTTCGCCCACCGGAAAGCGCAGATACGGCAGCACCTCGCGCGGCACGCCCCACAGGAAGTACGTCTGGTCCTTCCCGGCATCGCGGCCGCGGAGGAGGCGCACGTCGTCGGGGGAGCCGGCGATCCGTGCATAGTGACCGGTCGCGATTGCATCGCAACCGAGCTTGCGCGCGCGACGCAGAAGGTCGGGAATCTTCGTATTGGAGTTACAGCGCACGCACGGATTGGGTGTACGGCCGGACGCGTACTCGTTCACGAAGTCGTCGATCACGGACCGGCCGAACGACTCCTCCATGTCGAACACGTAATGCGGCACATCAAGAGATTCCGCCACGCGGCGGGCATCCATTATGCCGTCGAGCCCGCAGCAGGTCTTGCCGGACGAATTCGCATCCGTGTAGCAGAATGTCTTCATGGTCGCACCGATCACGCGGTGTCCCTGCTCGACGAGCAGGGCCGCCGCGACCGACGAGTCCACGCCTCCGCTCATTGCAACGAGTACGGTAGCCATGCGGTGGTTTACCCTTCGCGGCGCGGCCGGTTCACTTCCGGTCGCGGGCGCGCGGTGGTGGCGCAGCTGAGTGAGCGAAGTCGCTGCCGGGGCTGAGGCGCGGTCGCTGCCGGGCTAGGCGCGGTCGCTGCGAGGGCTGCGCGGCCGCTGCGAGGGCTGCGCGGCCGCGCGGTCGCTGCGGGGCTGAGGGTCCGCGCGGACGCTGCGGGGGTTGAGCGGCCGCGCGGTCGCTGCCCACAATGTTCCATCTGCCCCGTCGACCGTATGGAGATGGGTGATTGGGAGCGCATAGAACAGTCAATCATCCAGGGCCAGCGGCGCGCCTGATGGCGATGGAGGATTCAGTGCGCCATGTGCAGCCAATCCTCCCCACGCTAGACTCCAGGCCGGCCATTGGACGATTCAGCGCATTCAGACAATGGGGCGCACGGCAGAGGATGTCGCCCGGCGTAATTCAGCACCTCCACGAGCGCGACGTCACACAGCGCACGTCAGCGGACGTCAGTCGATGGCGCGCGCGTGTTCGAGCAGCTCGAGCAGTGCCGCATCATCCATCTCGGCGATGAGCCTGAGCGCGTCGGCCTCGTTGTCGCCGATCTCAATGGCGCGCGGGCGCACGTCCATCTGCGAGAGGCAGTTGAAGATGGCGTTCGGATTGTCAGGGAATCCGTGCGCGCCACCGGAGGGATAGACTTCCCAGACGAGGAAGTTATGGTCCTGAATGGTCCTGCTCATTTCTGCTGTCCTGTCTGCTCAGTAGCGCAGTTCGGCTGCGTCCGCAAATTCCTTCATGAGCCGCTCCTGCTCCGGTGTGAGCGTGGCCGGCACATCGACCTTCACCTGCACGTACTGGTCGCCGCGCCGGCCGCTCTTCTCGACGCCCTGTCCTGGGATGCGGAAGCGCGTGTTGGACTGCGTGCCGGGCGGGATCCGCAGCGCGACTTTCTTGTCGTCGACCGTGCGCACGCGGATCTTCGAGCCGAGCATCGCCTGCGCGACGTTGATCGGGACGGTGCAGTGGATGTCGAGCCCATCGCGACGGAAGAAGTGGTGCGGCTGGACCTTGAACGTGATGATCAGGTCGCCCGGCGGTGCGCCGGCACTTCCCTTCTCTCCCTGTCCTGACAGCCGGAGTTTGGAGCCGCTGTCAACGCCAGCGGGGACACTGAGCAGGATCTGCCGGTTCTCGCTGACCTGACCGGAACCGTTGCACGCGCTGCAGCGCTCGCTGGGCACCTGGCCACGGCCGAGGCACACCGGACACGGTCGGCTCACAGCGAAGCCGCCCTGGCCGAATGTGATGTTGCCGGAGCCGCGGCACTCGGTGCAGGTCTGGAGGCGGGCGCCCGGCGCGGCACCCGTGCCATTGCAGACGGTACAGTCGTCCGTCATGGGCACGGTGAGCTGAACCTTGCCACCGCGCACCGCTACGTTGAACGAGATCTCCACGAGATACTCGACGTCGCGGCCGCGGGCCGTGCGTGCACCGGGTGCGCCGGCACGCTGCTGCCGGCGCTTGCCGCCGCGATCGAAGATGGAGCTGAAGATGTCGCCGAGGCCGCCGAGGTCACCGAGGTCTTCGAAGCTGAAGCCCTGCTCTCCCGTGGTCGTGTAGGTGCCGGCCGCGGCCCCGCCCGGCCGTGCCCCTCCCGGCCGCGCGCCGCCGAAGCCGAAGTTGCCGAACGGATTCTTGCGCATCGTGTCGTACTGCTTGCGCTTCGCCTCGTCCGACAGCACGGAGTACGCCTCGCCGACCTCCTTGAACCGATCCGCGGCCTTCGGATCGTTCGGGTTCGCATCGGGATGGTACTTCTTCGCGAGCTTGCGGTACGCCTTCTTGATATCGTCCGCGGCCGCGCCTTCGGGCACGCCGAGAACGTTGTAGTAATCCTTGGCGGTGTTGGGCGGCATGGACTCAGGCCCCGTGCTTCTTCACTCGCACGCGGGCCGGACGGATCAGGCTGCCCTTGAAGCGATAGCCGCGCTGGAAGACATCGCTCACCACGTCGTCTTCCTCGTGCGAGTCCACGGGCACCATCGCGACGGCCTCCATGGAGTTGGGGTCGAAACGCGCGCCGTCGGCCGCGACTTCCTCGAGCCCCGCCGCCTGGAGCGACTGGCGCAGCTTGCGCTCGACGAGCTGCACACCCTGAAGCAGCGCGTCATCGGACTCCGCCGCGTGTTGCGTGAAGCGCTCCAGGTCATCGAGCGTATCGAGCAGCCGCGCGGCCAGATCGCCCTGTGCGCGTGTCCAGGTGTCCGCCCGCTCGCGCTCCACGCGCTTGCGATAGTTGTCGAATTCCGCGGCCAGGCGGATGTGCCGATCGGAGAGTGTCGAAAAATCGCGGCGCAGTTCATCGATGTCCGACTCGATCTGCTCCGCCTCATGCTCCGCGTCGTTGCCGTCCGTGATCTCCTCCGCGGGCGGCTGGGTCGAAGTCACATTCGGCGGATCGCTGTCGAGCGAGGCGTCACCGTCGGCAATGCTGCCGGGCTCCGTGTCGTCGCGATTCAATACGTCTTCACCATCGAAATGCTTTGCAGTCATGATCCATTCGCCATAGAGACCCGCTTGCCGACAGCACCTGCGGCAGCCTGCCGCCCGGCCGGAAACGCGCACAGACGGCGCCCACGGCCGGCGCGCCGGCTCGCTGGACGGCTCGTCGATAACCCCCACACGCGCGTGCAATCAGGAGGCCACCCGATCCTGTCAAAGTGACGGGCCGCTGAGGCGTTGGCAAGCCACGGCAGGGTGCGAATGCGCATGCGGCTTACTGCGGGCCCGATCGTCCTAGACGCGGGCGGCGATCCAGTCGCGGATCTCGCGGTGGATGCTCGCTCGGTCCAGCTCGTTCAGCAACTCATGGTAATGGCCTGGATAGACCTTCACGGTGAGGTCGGGAGCGGTCAGGGAGCGTGCGAAGCGGAGGGACCTCTCGGTGTCGACGAGGCGGTCGTCACCGGCGGCCATGAAGAGCAGCGGCTCCTGGATGCGGTCACTGCGCTGCAGCGCGAGACCCATGGCGGCCGAGACCTCGGTGAAGAAGCGGGGCGTAACGCGATCGTGCACGAGCGGATCGGCCCTGTAGGCCTCGACGATGTCGGGATCGCGGCTGACGTGCTCGGGACGGATGCCTGCACTGAATGGCAGTGCGGGCAGCAGCTTCGAGAGGGCCTGAGCGGCGTTTGCCTTCCAGCGCGGAACGCTCATGGCGGTGGCGAGCCACGGCGAGATGATGATTGCGCCCTCGAACCGCGTGTTGTACTCCTCCTGATACCGCACCGCGATGAGGCCGCCGAGCGAATGGCCGAGTAGAAACATGGGCACGTGGAGATCGGCGAGACCCTCGACCTCGCGGCGGAACCGATCGAGCTCCTGGAGGAAGACGTCGAACGACGGCACATGGCCGCGGCGCCCGTCGGAAAGGCCATGGCCGCGCAGGTCCATGGCGAACGTGGACATGCCGTAGCCGGCCATCCGCGCCGCAAACTCTCTGTACCGGCCGGAGTGCTCGCCCAGTCCGTGTACGACGATGATCGTCGCACGGGATTTGGGCGGTTCCCATGTGCGGTACGCCAGGCGCAGCCCGCCGACACCGAGAATGGAGCCGTCGCTCCGTTTCATCCGTGGCTCAGTGCGCGCCGGAGCATGTCGAGAGCCGTCTGCGCGGCGCGGTCACGGACGTCGCTGCGACCACCCGGATGGATGAACCGGCGGGCGGTCGTGGGCTCAGCTGCGCCCAGCCTGCGCGCCACGTCCGGTTCGAGCGCGACCGCATACCACACCGTCCCGACAGGCTTCTCGTCCGAGCCGCCCCCGGGCCCCGCAATGCCCGTGACGGATACCGCGACGTCCGCCCCGGTCGCCGTACGCGCACCCTCCGCCATCTCGCGGGCGCACTGCTCGCTCACGGCTCCATGCATGGCGAGCGTCTCGCTGCGCACCCCCAGGAACTGGCGCTTCGCGTCGTTATGGTAGGTCACGAAGGCGGCCAGCAGGTAGTCCGAGGCGCCGGGCTCGTCGCTCATCCGCTTCGACACCAGCCCACCCGTGCAACTCTCGGCGAGCGCCAGCTTCAGCCCGCCGGCACGCAGCAGGCTGCCGACAACCGTCGCCAGATCGCTGTCGTCGCGGGCGTAGACATTGTCCGTGAGGCGCTCGGTGAGACGCGTGAGCGCGCGGTCCAGCAGTGCGTCCGCGTCGGGGACGTCACTGCCACACGTCATGCGCAGGTCCACGCCCGCGACCTGTGGGAGGAACGCAAGCGACAGCGGCATGAGGTCCTGTGCGATGTCGTCGATCCGCTCCGCGAGCGCGGCCTCACTGATGCCGGCAGTGCGCAGCATCCGTGACTGGATCGGACGGGCCGCACGCATGCGTTTCAGCAGCAGCGGCACGACGTGGCTGTCCATCAGGCCGCGCATCTCCGACGGTACGCCGGGCATGAGAATCGTGAGGCCGAGCGCATCATCGTCGAGCGCAACGCCGGGCGCGGAGCCGTTGGCATTGTGCAGCAGTAACGCGCCTTCGGGGAGCATGGCCTGGACACGATTCACTTCGGGCATCGGGATGCCGCGCGTCGCGTAGCGCTCGCGCAGCACGGCCATCCATCCCTCATCGATGTGCTGTTCGCGGCCGTACACCCGCGCCACAGCATCGCGCGTCAGGTCGTCGCGCGTCGGACCGAGGCCGCCGGTGCAGAGGACGACACGCGTCCGGTGCAGCGCAGCGGCCAGGGCATCACCGATCGCTCCATCATCGTCGCCCACCGTCGTCTTGCGTGCGATGCGGATGCCTTCGCGTGCCAGACGCTGCGCGATCCAGGATGCGTTGGTATCGATGGTCGCGCCGAGCAGCAGCTCATCGCCTACTGCGAGGATTTCCACGGCTGGAGTCAAGATGAGTTCCCGGCCAGCAGGTGTGCGTTACGTGGCGATCGCGTGCGAACCGTTGCGCCGTGGCTACGCGACCAGCTTGCGCCATTCGCGCAGATACACGACGAGACTATATACAGTCAGGAACACCGCGATCGCGAGTGACGTCATGAACACGAAGCCGTGAAACCACGTCCAGTACGTCCATGACTGCATGCCGTACCACCCGAGATTGAGAGCGGCGCTGTTGATCGCCAGCCAGAACAGAGCGGTGCCGATGAAGATGTTCTGAAACACCGCCTTGAGCTTGCCGCTCTTCCCCGCCGGAATGACGACACCGCGATTGGCCGCGACGGAGCGGATGATGGTAATGAGGAGCTCACGGCCGAAGATCACGAGCAGGATCCAGAGAGGCATGGTGCCGATGGCGACGAGCTGGCCGTGCGGATCGCCCTCGCGCTGCGACAGAATGTAGAACGGCAGGAAGGTCATGACCAGCAGCAACTTGTCGGCGATCGGGTCGACGAGCTTTCCGAAGTCGGAGATCCAGCCGTACTTGCGTGCGAGATGGCCGTCCCAGAGGTCCGAGAACGCCGCGATCAGAAACAGGATGAATGCGACGAGCCTGGCGGTAAACGTCGGCACGAATGCCAGGAAGCCGACGACCGGCGCCAGCGCGATGCGGGCGATCGTGATCGCGTTCGGGAGCGCGCTGCGTTCGAACGCCATGCGTCGATCAGCTCAGCGATTTCAGGACGAGCTTGCTCACGGCCTTGAGCGTGTCGAACACGCCGACGCCGTTGACCGCGACCGCCTCGAACTCGGGGAGACCCATCGGGTTGAGCTGACGGCGGAGCTCGTCGACCGGCACGGAATTCGGCAGATCCCGCTTGTTCCACTGCAGCACGATGGGCAGCTGGTAGGGATCGTAACCGTAGTCGGACAGGTTCTCGTACAGGTTCTCGAGCGCCGCGATGTTTGCGTCCATGCGCTCTGCCTGCGAGTCGGCGACGAAGACCAGGCCGTCGACGCCCTTCAGAATGAGGCGCCGCGACGCATTGTAATAGACCTGACCGGGTACGGTATAGAGATGGAATCGGGTTTTGAAGCCACGGATGGAGCCGAGGTCGACGGGCAGGAAATCGAAGAAGAGCGTGCGCTCCTGCTCGGTCGCGAGGGAGATGAGCTTCCCGCGCGTCTCCGGATTGACCTTGTTGTAGACGTACTCGAGGTTCGTGGTCTTGCCGCCCAGCCCCGGGCCGTAATAGACGAGCTTGCAGTTGATCTCGCGGCTGGCGTAGTTGATCATCGACATCGTTCGTCTCTACTCCTCTGCGAAGAGACGATCGATTTCGGATTCGGCTTCATTCGCCCAGCCTGTCTCCATCTGGACTACCTGCCCGGACGGACCGCTTTCGGCGAGGCGTGCAAAACATTCGGCGAACCGCGGCACGAGAGACCTAGTCGTAATGCGGACCATTCCCAGGGTCGTACGGGTGTCAAAGAGGGCGGCGAGAATGGCCGCACCGCCAATTTCCGCGAGGAACATGGAACGTTCAGCGCCATGATGATAGAGCGAGGTGAATTCCGCTTCGCCGAGCAGCTCCGCGAGCTGGTCGCTGGCGGCGAAGTCGGCCGAGGCAAGCGACGCGAAGGCGACACCGTCCAGACCCGATGTATCACCGGCCTGAGCGAGCAGACGACCGGTGCGATCCACAAGCATGGTGCACAGCGCGCCGGTGTCCGTAACGAATTCACGCAGGAGCTCCTCGAACGCAGCGACATCATCGGCGCCGAGGGACTTCAGACTGTCCGGGGTCACCTTCACCCGGCAATCCCCGCGGGGACGGCGCCCGCCTGTCGTTCGAGCTGGTCCTCCATGCGCTCCAGAATCTGGTTGGCGCGCCGGCGCAGGATGGCGTTCGGCTCCCACGCGCAGAAGTCGCGAAGCAGCTGCACGAGCTCGACCGAAGCGGGCGTCCCCGACAGATAGCCGAGTGCCGCGAAGCGCTTCAGGGCCTGGGTGCTGAACAGGTCGCGCTGATGCCGTGAAATCTGGTCGCGCACCACGAGCATGCCCAGGCCCGCTGCACCGCCGACGCTGAGCAACACGATTCCTGCCGTCCTGAGAATGCTGCTACGACGCATGACCGCACTTCCCGCTTAGAGTTCCCGCCGCCCCGCAAATGCCTGCGCAATCGTGACGCCGTCCGCGTACTCCAGGTCACCGCCCATCGGCAGACCGCGGGCGAGGCGTGTCACGCTCACGCCCAGCGGCTGCAGGACCCTCTGAAGGTACAACGCCGTGGCCTCCCCTTCCACACTGGGATTGGTCGCCACGATGACCTCGCGCACGACGGAGGCGTCCGCCGCGTTACCGGCCGCCGGGCCGGCGTCTTCAGCGCCCGCCCGCCCCGCGGTCTGCGCCGGCACACCGATGCGACGCAGGAGCGCGGCAACGTTCAGCTCATCGGGGCCGATGCCGTCGAGCGGGGAGAGTCGACCGCCCAGCACGTGGTACATACCGCCGTACTCGCCGGTCCGCTCGATAGCCATGATGTCGGACGCCTCTTCGACCACGCAGATCGAGGAGGCATCACGACGCGGGCTCGTGCACAGGTCGCACGGGTCCCGCTCCGTCAGATTGCCGCAGCACGAACACGCGCGCACCCGCTCCGCGACATCGTCGAGCGAGCGCGCAAGCCGCCGGATATCCTCCGGCGGCCGCTTCAACAGGTGATAGGTGAGTCGGAGCGCCGTCTTGCGCCCGATCCCGGGCAGTCGCGCGAGCTCGGATGTCAGCTCGTCGATTACGCTCACGGAAGATTAGGAAAATTGAACGGCAGCGGGAACCCACCCGCGACCTTCTTCATCTCCTCTTCGTAGATCTTCTCGGCGCGCTGCTGCGCCTCGTTTACGGCGGCGATCACCAGATCCTCGAGCATCTCCACGTCGCCCGGATCGACGACCGAGGGATCGATGCGGATCTCGCGCACGCGGCCCTTGCCGTCCGCTGTGACCGTCACCATCCCGCCGCCGGCGGTGGACGTGACGGTGCGGTTGCCGAGCTCCGTCTGGAGCTGGGAAAGCTGCGCCTGCACCTGCTGGCCCAGCTGGAAAAGCTGCTGGAAGTTCGTCATGGGATTCGTCCGAACAACCCGGTAAAATGGAGGCGAAACATGGGCGCGCCGGCCGTCGATTGCAAGTAGAAGGCCGGGTCAGGAGGTCGGTTGAAGGGCCTCCCTGCGCGCTGTCGTGGATACCCGCCGGGACAGGGAATGTTGCCGGGTATGGGGGAGGGTGCGGGATGGGTCTCGGATAAGAACCCCAGCCCGCGCCCGCGTGCGTGCGCGGGCCCGAAAGCGCTCCGTTCCGGGGAAAAGACGTCCGGACGGGCGCGGGCGCGCACCCGGGCGCGGGCGGGGGGTCCTAGACGACCGGCACCGCCCTCTCCAGAGGACGGTGCCGGTCGCTATATCCGGGCCAGGCCAGCGATTACGGCTGTATCCCGGCGCTCGTGATCGTCAGTGTCTGGCTTACGTTCTGGCCTGACGCGACCGTGAACGTGAGCGGCAGGGCTGGATCCGTCGTCAGCAGGAGCTTGTTAACCAGGCCGAGGCCCACGCTCCAGTCACCGGGCGGCAGGAAGCGGAACGTCGCCTGCCACGTGCCATCGGCGTCGGCGTCGGTCAGCATGACGGGAATCATGTCGCCATCGCGGTCGAGCACGGCGCTGAGCATGCCGAGCGTGACCTGGGTGGCGTCGATGACCGGCAGTGTGACGGTGTCGGCGAGCACGACATTGAGTGTGAGCGAGCCGGTCGTGGTGAAGCCAGTCGCGTGAATGACCGGGTGCAGGACCCACTTTCCGGAATTGCCGGCCTGGTGACCGAAGCTCTCCGCGACGTTGAAGTCGATCAGGACGGCATTCTCATCGCCATCGACGATCGCCTCCTGGGCGGGCAGCTTGATCTTGAGACCCCTCTGGGCGAAGCTCGGCATCTGGAGGTCGCCGTCCGCCGTGAAGCCCTCGCTGGCGGCAAACTCGTCGGACGAAGCGTAAACGAGCAGCGAGCCGTCATCCTGCTCGACCGTGATCAGGCCCTCGCTGATGACGAGGCGGAGCTCCGAGTACGTGCCACCGGGCACCGGCGTCGCGCCCACCAGCGTCATCACTTCGTTCTGCAGGTCGAGCAGATCCACCGTTACAGGGTCCTCGCGCAGGATAACGCGCTGACCATCCCCGTTATCGCCCAGCAGCTCAATGCTCTCTATGGTGACGATCGCGTTCGCGAAATCGCCGGGTGCATCCGTCAGCATGATGGACATGGTGCCGGTCTCACCGGCGGGGTCGAAGCTGCTGTCCTCACAGGCAGCGAACGTCAGCGGCAATACGAACAGCGGAAGAAGTCGCTTGAAAACAGGTCGCATGGTTCTCCTCAATCTCTTCTGTTCTGCGTTGCGGCCGGAGCCGCCTTCCCGGAATGGACGAGCCAGACGTGCGCGCGGTCACATCGACCACGCATTCTCCATGTGGTGCACGGCGGGGGTGGCGTCGATGCACTCCGTGCGTCCGCGCAGAGTCTGCGGTGCAATGACATGGACTGCGTCGAACCGGTATTCCCACGCACGGCTGCCGTGCCGCTCGATCCAGCCGCTCGCCGCGATCGCGATATCGCGTCGCTTGCGCCAGTCGATGCTCTCCAGCGGATGACCGTGCCTTACGCTCGCCCGCGCCTTCACTTCCACGAACGCGATGGTGCACCCGCTGCGTGCGATCAGATCGATCTCGCGGCGGCCGAAGCGCCAGTTGCGCTCCAGGATGGTCCAGCCGTTGCGTTCGAGGTACGCGGCGGCCAGGCGCTCCGCGTGCGCGCCGAAATCGTTATGGGCTGCCATGACGGAGAGTATCAACGAAATGCGGGGCGAAGGAATGGCGGAACGGGGCAGGATACTGGAGCAGGACGAGGATGTGGCCGAGGCCCTGCGGAGCTCGAAACGGCTGGCCGTTCTCGGTATAAAGCCGGAGTCGCGTGATTCGCGGCCCGCGCATTACGTCCCGGCGTACCTCCAGCGCAATGGCTACGAGATCGTGCCGGTCCCGGTGTACTACCCGGACGTAACCGAGATCCTGGGCGAGCAGGTGTATCGTACGGTCGCAGCCGTACCGGGGGAGGTCGACATGGTCGTCGTGTTCCGCAAGCCGAACGATGTGACAGGCCACGTTGATGACATCATCGCAAAGAAACCGCGCGTGGTCTGGATGCAGCTGGGGATCTCGAACGACGCGGCGGCGGAGCGGTTTGCGGAAGCGGGAATCGACGTCGTGCAGGACCGATGCACCATGGTCGAGCACCGGATGGTCTGACGATCGGCGGATGGGGCGAGTTTGGGGCAGGTATGAAAAAGTGCCCCAGGAAGATCACGCGCGACGCTCGCTATACTTACCGCTGCTGCCTGCGGGGCCCTGACGGGTTTCGTAAGCTCGCGCCCGGTGGTTCCTGGGGCACCTCCGAAATATAGCCGCTCGTGCGGCATCGGTCAATCGGCAGCGGCATCCATTGCGGTGAAATCCGCGCGCTCCTGCATGTGCAGGCGGAGCCGCTTGGCGTACGCGAGCAGCTCGGTGTACGTGTAGTCCTCGAGACGACGTTCCCCCTCGACAATATCCACCGCCTCGCCATCTGCGGATGCGATGATCAGCTGACGGACCGCGGGTGAATCCGGCGATTCGCGGAAATAGGCGCGGTAGCGGACATCGCCATCGTGGAACCAGCGTAGAATGGCACTCATCACGTCTCTCCAGGTAAATCCGGGGCACGCGCACCAAATGCAAGTGCGGCGCCGGACTGTGCGGGCGTGTTGCCTGGATCCGGCCACCTTTCGGATGGCGCGAAAGCCTTCGGGCAAGTCTTTGCGTGGGTATCACTTACGAAGCGCTGCCCGGAGGCGCACCGCCAGGCGCATTGGCGGGCAGGCTCGACGAGGGAGGAACGGAGGCGCTGCGACAGCGCAACAGATGTACGGCAGGAACTGCGATAATCGGGACTGCTGTCGGCCTTCGGTCGAGGGAGCGCGGTCAGTCGAACAGTTCCAGGTCCCAGCTCTGTATGGCTGCGCGGAAAGCCGGGTCGTCACGGGAGAGGGCGGCGAGGCGTTCCGCCTTGACGCGCTCGGGGGTGATGCGACGGGGCGGCTCGGGAGCGGAGTCGCCGGCGTCGGGGTCAGCGTAGCCGGCGGGACGAACGGTGAGATCGATGGTGGCCCCCAGCAACTCACTCAAGACGTCGCGCACGGCGACGCGCGACGTGGACTCGCCGGAGAGCCGCTCGAGTCCGGGGCCGGCGGGGACCTCCAGCACTACCTGGTTCCCGGAGATTTCGCCGATCGTCGCCGCCTTGAGAAAGATGCCGAGGCCGTGTGGCGCGCGCCGCTGCTCGAGCATCTTACGAAGCGCGCGCTCGGCGTCCTTCAGGGAAATGGCACGGGTCGCAGAGACGGCTTCGAGGGCGTCCGCGGGGGCGGTTGAAGGTGCACGTGCGGGCGCGGTTTCGGAGTCGGGCGCGGGTGTCGCTGCAGTGACAGCTGCCTCACGCGAAGCGGCGGGTGCAGCTGCGGCGCCAGACGGACCAGCTCCGGAAGGCGGAGCGGCTGCCGCTGGCGCTGTGCGCGACGTAGCCGCGGCACGCGTCGTCCCATTCGGCCGCGGCGCGGCATCAGCCGCAATGTCGCGCAGAATAGATCGAGCGCTCGCCTGCCCGGGCCCGATCGTGTCGCTGGCCGGCGAATCGCCGCCGGGCGTGGGTGCGGCCTCGCTGGTCTGTGCCGAGCCACTGGCCGGGCGTCCTGTGGGCGAGCTGTCGGGGGTCGGTCGGGCCGTACGGCGCGCGGGGTCAGTCGCGCGGTCGCCTAAAGGGACGGGGGCATCGCCCCCTGCGGCGCGAATGAGTGTTTCGACATCCACGGTGCTCTCGAGAAACGCCCAACGCAGCAGCAGCGCCTCGAGCATGGTGCGTGGATTGGCGCTCTTGCGGAACTTCCCTTCCGTATCGAGCTCGGCGACCATGGAAAGCATGCGGAGCAGGTCGCCGCGGCCAAACATTTCCGCGGCCTGCGCATAATCGCCGCGCAGGTCCTCGCGTACGTCGGCGGCGTCGGCACCTTCGAGCTTCGTGACCATGAGCACGCGCAGCGCATCGGCGAGGCCCTTGTAGAACTCGGCCAGGTCGTAGCCCTCGTCGATGACGCGCTGCACGAAGTGGAAGACATCGGCGTAGCGCTTCTCTGCGACGATCGCGAACAGCTCGAGATACAGCTCATCACCGACCAGGCCGAGCACGCGGCGCACATCCTCGCCCGTGACGCGACCGTCCGCGAACGAGAGCACCTGGTCCATGAGCGACAGGGCGTCGCGCATGCCACCTTCCGCGCGACGTGCGATGGGTGTCAGCGCGTCGTCATCGGCAGCGACGCCCTCACCCTCGAGCACGGTGCGCAGGCGATCGACGATACCCTGCGTGCTTATCCGCCGGAAATCGAAGCGCTGGCAGCGCGACAGGATCGGCGGTGCCGCCTGCTGAATCTTCTGAGGCTCGGTGGTGGCAAACACGAAGATGACACGCGGCGGCGGCTCCTCGAGAATCTTGAGGAGTGCGTTCCACGCCTCGCGCGTGAGCATATGCGCTTCGTCGATGATGTAGACCTTGTAGCGATGCTCGTCGGTCGGGGCGTACATCGCCCGCTCGCGCAGGTCGCGGGCATCGTCCACACCGCGGTTGGACGCCGCGTCGATCTCGATGACGTCGAGCGACGTCTTGCCCGCCCAGATCTTCTCGCACGACTCGCACTGTCCGCATGGCTCGCCATCCTCGGCGCGGTTCGGGCAGTTGAGCGCCATGGCGAGCACACGCGCGGCGGTGGTCTTCCCTACTCCGCGCGGTCCGCAGAACAGGTATGCGTGCGCCGTACGGCCGCGCGCGACAGCGGCGCGGAGCGTGTCGGAAACGTGCTCCTGCGTGGCCATCTCCGCGAACTTGCGGGGACGCCAGGTGCGCGCGAGGGCGGTGCGGTTCTGCGTGTGTTCGGCCATTACTGAAAGGTGGGGGTTTGGAGCGCGCCGCTCAAGGGCTTGCGGCGGGTGGGACATTGCCGGTGCGGCTCCCGCCGTCTACGATCCTGACCATGAATCCTTCATCCATTGATCTGCGCGTGGTCCAGGCCGAGCCGCTGAACGCGGAGACGCCGCTCCGTGCCCTGGCCGGTGCGGTGACGCCGCTGGAGTCGTTTTTCGTGCGCTCGAACTTCGCGGTCCCGCAGATCGACGCGGCGGGCTGGACTCTTGGCGTCGCAGGTCTGGTCAGGCGGCCGCGGACCATCGGGCTGCGGGAGCTCAAGTCGCTCGGCGAGACGACGATCGCATCCGTCATGGAATGCGCCGGCAACGGACGGCGCCTGATGTCGCCCGTGCCCGAGGGGACGCCATGGGAACTGGGCGCCGTGAGTGCCGGCACGTTCACGGGCGTGCCGCTGCGTCGGCTGCTGGAGCTGTGCGAGGTAGACCCGCGCGGCGTCGAGGTCGTGTTTCGCGGGGCGGATTCGGGGGCCATCGACGGAGGCCGCGTCGTGCACTTCGAGCGCAGCCTGCCTGTCGCGCGGGCGATGGATGCGTCCACGCTGCTGGTGTGGGCGATGAACGACGAACCGCTCCGGCCGGAGCACGGCCATCCCGTGCGGCTGTTCGTACCCGGCAACTACGGCGTCGCGTCAGTGAAATGGCTGGAGCGGATTACTGTGGTCGATACGCTCTTCTCCGGGCATTTCCAGACGGACCGCTACGTCTATCGCGGGCACCCGCGGCACGCGGAAGAGGAGTCGGTGACGCGCATGCACGTGCGGTCGCTGATCGCAACGCCTGAAGCCGGTGACATCGTGCGTGGGACCGTCATGGTGCGCGGTATGGCGTGGTCGGGCTACGGTGCGGTGACAGCTGTGGCGTTCAGCGCGGATGGCGGAGCGACCTGGCAGGATGCGCGGCTGCTTACGGCGTCGGTGTCGAACCCAACGATGTGGGAATCCGAGTGGACGCCGCCCGCACCGGGTGAGTACGAGCTCGTCGCACGGGCGACGGATACCACGGGCGAGTCTCAACCGCTGGAGCCGGTCTGGAACGAGCTCGGGTATGCGAACAATGTGGCGCAACGGGTGCGGGTGACGGCGGAGGGGTAAGCCCCCGTCAGTGGCGCCGGGACTCCACTGCGTGCGCGAACTCCGCGAGCTCGACCGAGTTCTGCGTCAGGGCGTGCGGACTGTGAACAGCACCGGGTGCGACGTGGGCGTGTAAACTCCTCCAGGCCAGGTGGCACTGGACCCGTCCAGACGGCGAAGCGTGCCCGGCAACATATGCCTGTCCGAAGGGGCACCGGCCGCCCACGTGATGATGTCGCCGTTGTCGAGAGTCACAAACCAGGTTTCCCCATCGATCTCGACACTCGTCGCGCTCCGTCCCTCGATCCAGGACCGCAGGACCCCAAACGCGACTCCGGCTGCGGTGGGATTCCCTGCCCTGTCGGTGGTGTGCACGTAGCCGTCGTCCCCGCCGTAGTACGTCCACATCTCCCACGAGTAGAATCCGACCATCCCCACACCATGCAGCCAGTGGAGGAGGTATGCGCGCGCAAGCTCCGCAGAGCCGCCGCGGATGTTGATCTCGGTCGCCCAGAGTGGGCGATCGACTCCGTGGCGGCGGAGAATGCGGTGCGCGTCCACGATGTGTGCGGTGTCCGCTTCGGGGTTCTCTATGCCGTGGTGCCAGCCGACGATGTCGATGTGCGCGGCGACGTCACGGCCGTAGAAGTCGTCCATCATCGCGTGGCCCTCCTGCGTGAACGAGGGGCCGATGACGAGTGCGGCGGGATCCGCCGCACGGATCTCCTCCGCCGCGATGCGCGTGAGGTCCGCGAGGAGAGCCGTGGATCCCGTGTACCAGTTGCCGGCGTTCGGCTCGTTCCACACCTCGTAATACTGGATCCGGCCTTTGTAGCGATGGGCGATGTGCCGCACGTGTTCGCGCCAGGCGTCGAGGACGGTGCTGCGGCGTGTCCATGACGGATAGCCCCTGCCGCCGGTGCCGCCGCCGCCGAGCACGTAGATCACGGGGATGTCCGGAGCGTGACGGTCGCGGAACAGCAGCACAGCATCGATACGACCGAGTCCTCTGCCGACGGGCGGCGGGTCGGTATACCAGCGGCCCGGTCCGGTGTGCAGCGCGTCCCAGCGGGGTGTCGCGTCGTGCATGCGGTAGATGCCGGCCGCCTGCGGGAAGGCCGCAGGGCTGGCCCAGGCGGCGACGTAGTGCATGCCGAAGAGCTCGGGCGAGGCGGGTGGCTGGCTCTCGACGGCTGCCGGTGCGCCTGGCATCGCGGGGGCGGCGGCTGCTTTCGCCGTCCGCTCGGCCGCGGGCGGGACCGGAGTGTTGCCACTCCCGTTCTCGCAGGCGGCGAGGAGGATGATGGCGGCTCCGCCGACGAGCAGCCGGACGGACGCAGCCACGGCCGGGGTCAGACCTGGAGTGCGGCCGGCAGGATGCGGCGGCCGATGGCTTCCGCGATCAGGGACACCTGGGTGACCAGCTCATCGAACTGATCCGGCCAGAGCGACTGTGCGCCGTCGGACTTCGCGTGGTCCGGGTCTGGATGGACCTCGATCATGAGGCCGTCTGCGCCGGCGGCCACAGCCGCGCGGGCCATAGGCATCACCTTGGCGCGAATGCCGGTGCCGTGCGACGGGTCGGCAATGATCGGCAGGTGCGACAGCGCCTTCACGACCGGGATGGCCGTAAGGTCCAGCAGGTTTCGGGTCTGGTCGTCGAAGCTGCGGATGCCGCGCTCGCAGAGGATGACATTCGGATTTCCCTCGGCCAGGATGTACTCGGCGCTCAGGAGCAGCTCCTTGATCGTGGCGGACAGGCCGCGCTTGAGCAGGATCGGCTTGCCCGTCTGCCCCGCCCTGCGCAGCAGCGGGTAGTTCTGCATGTTGCGCGCGCCGATCTGGATGATGTCAGCGTACTCGGCGACGGCGGACAGCGTGTCCGTCTCGATGGCCTCGGTCACAATCGCAAGGCCGGTCTGCGCGCGGGCTTCGGCGAGCAGCTCGAGGCCCTTCAGGCCCAGGCCCTGAAAGGCGTAGGGGGAGGTGCGCGGCTTGTAGGCGCCGCCCCGGAGGACGGTCGCGCCGGACGCCTTGAGCCGGTGGGCTATGCCCAGGATCTGCTCGCGCGATTCGACGGAGCACGGCCCGGCCATGAGGACCACGTCGTCGCCGCCGATGCGGGTCCCGTTGGGCAGCTCGACAATCGTCGAGTCCGCCTTCCATTCCCGCGAGACCTGCTTGTAGGGCTGGGTGACGTGGATGACCTGAAGCACGCCCGGCAAGGCTTCGAGCTGGGCGCTGTCGACCTTGCCATCATTGCCTACGAGGCCGATGGCGGTACGCTGCTTTCCGGGTATGGGCCGGGCCTCGTAGCCCATCTCGCGGATCGTATGGATGACGCGATCCACCTCGGGGGCGGTCGCGGTGTGATTCATTACGACGAGCATGGCTCCGTCTCGTTTGAAGCTGCTCCGACGGGGTGCGGAGGATGGTGGAATGTAGAACGCCGTGCCCTGCAAGGGAACGGGCTGCGTTCAGCAGGGGCCGGAGCATGCGCGCATCGCTCCTGAACCCGCGGATCTCGGCGTGGGCGGATCTCCGCCCCGTTGAAACGGCCTGCAGAATTCGATACCGCAACACATGCGGCAGGTGCAAGCCATGCCTCTGAGTAATCAACCGCTAACGGTCGTGAGACGTTTGACGTCACCGAGCCGTCGGGCCCGTATTGGCGGCTCCAGTCACGCGTAGGCATCGGTCTAAGCGGCCTCAACCGCCACGGGGATCCGCGAAGAAACGGTTGAGTGAACTGCGGGAGAACATCTGAAGTCTATCACCTCCGCTTGTGACCGACCGAACACGTCTGTGCACCAAGCGGCAGCCAGCCCATGTGCCTTTCAAGGGGCTGCAGGGCGCGAACCCAGCTTGGAAAGAACGTGGTGTAACGCTGCTCTACTCTCACCGCGCCGGTTGCACGTAGGCGCCGCTTCACCTCGGCGGGCCTGAGAAGCACAACGCCCTCGTCGAACGGACACCTCCGCACTACATCACGCGTCAATGGGTTGTATGGATTGTGCTCGAAGACGATCACTTTTCCGCCGGGCCGGAGATAGTTCCATACGCGGCGCAGCACATCGTTCCGCTCCTCTGGTACGATATGGTGCAACACGTTCGCAATGAGTACTACGTCGGCGGACGCAGCTGATAGCGCTGTTTCGGATGACGTGGCCTGCCGCACACCGGGGATCGAAGCGGCGCGCTGAATGCACGGCTCAGAGGGGTCGTACCCGTACAGCGCGGCAGCTGGCAGGAATTCTGCGAGCTTGCGTAGGAGACCGCCGGTCCCGCAGCCGAAGTCCAGCAGGTCCCCGCTGAAATCGCTCCCCAGCACGTTGCGGATTAGGAGCGCTTTCCCTCGGTGGAAGAACTCTGGCTCACCGCCGCCGATGACGAGGCTCTCACTGAGAACCTGCTCGTAGTTACTGCTAAACCGATCGAACTCTGCCATCACTCACGCATTCTTCAGGAGGTCGTGCTGGGATTGAATCGCTCCAGCCAAGCCGCTCACGTACAATGTACGTTGGACGCTGACGAACCTCATCATACACCCGCCCCAGATACTCGCCGAGTGTACCGAGCACGAGCAGTTGGACGCCGCACACGAACAGCACCAGCGAAAACAGGCTTGCCCACCCCTGCGGCGCACTTGTGCCGCTCAGCTTCAGGATCACTATCCAGGTGCCGAGGGCAAAACCCGCAAATGCGCTGACCACGCCCAGCACCCCGGCCAGCCGGAGCGGCATGGCCGAGAACCCGACGTAACCTGACAGGGCGAGCCCAGCGAGCTTTCGGAGGCTGTACTTACTCTCGCCTGCCTCGCGCATGCCCCGGTCAAACGGCACGCCGACTTGGCGAAATCCAACCCACGCGCGCAACCCTCGGAGGAATCGATTTCGCTCGGGAAGACGCAGCATTGCAACCACGACGACATGGTCCATCAGGCAGAAGTCGCCGGCATCTAGCGGTGTGTCGATTTTCGAAATCCAGCGCATGGATCGATAGAAGGTGCTGTATGCGATACGCTTGAGCCACCCCTCCTTCCGATTTCTCCGCACCGCAAACACAACCTCCGCACCGCTCTCCCACGCCGCGATGAAATCCGGGATGACCTCCGGGGGGTCCTGCAGGTCGCAATCCATCAGGATGACGGCCTGGCCCTGCGCCGCCGCCATACCCGCGGAGAGCGCAGCCTGATGCCCGAAGTTGCGCGAGAGATGTATCACCTTTACGGTCGGATCCTCGGCGTGGAGGCGTTCAAGGATGCGGTCCGAGCCGTCGCTGCTGCCGTCATTCACATAGATGATCTCGTGCCGTCTCGCAAGTTGATCCATGACAGCTTTCAGTCGACCGTGGACGGCCTGAATGTTGTCGCGCTCGTTATAGCAGGGGAGCACAACGGATAGTTCAGCGGATACCATACCGGAATCGGGTGGTCTCAGGTTCATGGCGATTCAGTCACAAAGGGCGCGGCGGACGTGATGCATGCACCGCTTCCGTATTCCGGCCGTATGTCGCGCCATCGCGGAAGTTCCGTGGGCATTGAATTGGCCGGGTCTCTCGTACTGTAAACCGTCCACTCGCCGGCACGCGCGACTACCATGAGCGGTGCGCCGGTAGAGTTGACGGAGGCCCGCCAAGCGGGTGGGCAGCGGTCGTGCACCAGAATATGGGTAATGCTCTCACGACGCAGCCAGCCATCGTGCCAGCCAGACCAGGAGGAGCCGAAAAAGACGCGCAGATGCGTGATTCGCTCAACCACATCGGCCTCAGCATATCGATAATACCGCACATTTGCCAGATAGATCTCATGGCCGTGATACGCGGACAGGAGGAACCCACGCTGCGAGCGGCCGTAGTCTTCCGCCGGGTCGGCGATATCGCTCGAAATCAGGCGTATACCTTCGACCGGGACGGTGGCGAGCACGGCGTGCAGCCCCGGATCCTCTGCGGCTTCGTATGCGTCAGCGGGGCGGGCGAAGCCCAGGATGAGCAGTGGGCTGCGCAATGCGCCGATGAGAAGAGCGAGCAAGAGCCACACCCGGCGTCGCTCAGAAGTGCCAAGCGCCGAGACCATTATGGCGGCGGTGCACAGGATGATCACGACGCGTAGCGGGATGAGTGCCTGTACGAGATTTGCGCCGACATCTGTGCGCACGTCCGGCATACCCAGCGTATCGGCTCGGTCGAGAACGTCCGCCGGGAGACTAAATTGCACTGACATCAGGACCGCACCGATCAGGACCATGGCGAGCACCGCCGCAAGGCTCACCTCGCGGAGCGCGGCAAACCGCTCGCCACGCAGCAACGTCGCCCCAGCCGCGATCGCAATTAGCATGTGGAGGCTGACCAGTTCGCGAACGGCATGCATGGGCGAGAAATTGGTACGACCGGGCGCCCAGCGTGGCACCCCCAGGAGTCCTTCTCCCGATCCCATGGCGAACATCAGCAGCACGGCAACGCCGAACGCCGCAACCGCGACTACTAGTATGATGGGCGGCGGGAAAGGACGAGACCGCCAGACCCGGCGCAGGCGCATGAGTCCGATCAGTCCGACCATCAGGCCGAATGCAGCGAAATACTGCGGCTTGATGCTGACTAGGCCGCCGAGTGCGGCGGCAGCGACGAGGGTAGCGAGCAGCGACCGGCGGTCGTACGTCTCTTGGAAGATCAGCGCGACGATCGCCATGCCGACCGTCAGACCGAGCAGCCCATTCAGGATGAATGCGGGTGAGAACAACCATAAGTGCGCGCTTGCGGGATTCAGCATGACCTGGAGGACTGTGGTCGGTGCCAGTGGCGCGTACGCGAGCAGCAGGCCGGGGACAGAGAACGCCAGACCGACAGCGGGGGCGGCATGCGCATCATTAATGCCTGCGTGTCGCAGCACACGAAGGCACGCCAGCGCAATCGCGAGCACACACACGGCCGGAATAACTCCGAAGAGCACCTCGGGCGCACCGGATCCGAGCAGTTGATCCACAGCACCGGCGCTCCATGCGGGGCCGACGTGATAGTCCAGCGGCTGGCCACTGTAGTCGAGCGCGTGCTGCGCGCCGCCCGTGCGCGCGATGGCCTCCGCATGGTTCCAGCTAAAACGCCAATCGACGCTCCACGTGAGCGCCGGCCGGCTCAGAAGCGAACGCACGAGCGCAAGCTGCGACATCGCGAGGACGGAGACCCCAATGCCGAGCAATCCCACGAGCGCCGGAAGGGCGCGATCCTCCCCGCGCAGCACGGTCGCACCGAGTCGTCCAAGCACCCAGCCGCCTGCCGCGAGCGTGGAGCATACCCATGCCAGTAGCACCAGCACCAGCACGACTGCCCGGACGTCCGTGGGGATCAGTGGCGCCGTGGCCGTCACTACGCCCTGAGCCGCCGTAGTGATCAGTGCGATAGTGATCGCCGGCTCAAGCAACGAGCGGCTGCCCACCTGTGCCGACGACTCGACGTGCATGGCACGTGTGTCAGCCATGGACGCCGACGCCGCGGACGAGCGGGTCATACTGCACGCACACCGCACACTGCTGAGCCCCAGGGTGGCCAAGGGGCACCCCCAGGGGCGACACGATTTCTTGGCATAGCCGCCGTGTTCGGGATCGACATGTGAAACGCAGGGACCACGAGCATGAACCCGGCGATACACGCCCGGATTCGAACCACTAGCCCAAGGGGATCCAGCGTGCCGGCCAGCCGGCGTCCGGTTCCAAACAACCCGTTGAAATCCGGTGCCCAGCGCGTCGTCGGGTACAGTGCCGTAGGACCGACTGCAGCCGGCCTCAGTTGCCCATCCTGAACTGCAGGAGCTTCGACAAAGTCCTGACGGGCGAGTACAGATACCACTGCCGCAGGTGACGAGCGTTCGCCTTCGCGTAGCGGTGCACCACCACGAACTGGTTCATCACGGCGGAAAACGAGCCCGTACTTGCGCCACCGTACTCCATGCGCAGATGGTGCTCGGACGTCATTGCGATACGCAGGTCCGGCTTCATGATTGCCAGATCCATCAGCCAGAGAATGTCGCACGCGACATTCCCCCACTCGCGATATTTGAACGGCCCCACCAGATCGTAGATCTCCCGCCGGAGGAACAGTGAAAAGTGCGGAGGCAGCAGTCCTCTCCTCATCCGGGCTGCTGTGACGGTGCGCGGATACCATTTGCGTATGACGTGGCCGCTCGCAATTACGAACTCGCAGCCGATCGACACTCCATCGAGTGAAGGCTGATGGGCGAACTGGGCGGCCACACCCTCGAACACGCGGGAATCCGATAGCTCATCATCTGCTCCCATCAGGTACACCACGTCACCGGACGAACGGCGCACGCCTTTGTTCAAGGCGTCGAAGATACCCCCGTCCTTTTCACTGACCACGTCCGCCCGGCAGCGTCGGTAGAACTCCAGGACCTCAGCGTTCGTGGAGCCGCCATCCACGATCAGGATTTCGTGCGGAGCCAGGGTCTGGGCCTCAACGGAACGAAGAGCGCGCTCGATTCTAATATCGTTAAAGTTCGGAATCACAACGGTGATCTTCATATACGCGCCCGCAGCTCCGCTTCTATCCAGTTGTACGTCTCCGTGAGACCAGCTTCCAGGTCCACCTGGGGAGACCAGCCAAGGACGCGCTGCGCAAGCGAGAAATCGGCGCACCGGCCAATGTCGCCTTCAGGCTTTGATCGGTCATACTCGATGAGCAGGTCCTTGCGGATCACCCGATCCCGGAGGGTCTCCACCAGCTCGCGAATCGATGTGCAGTGGCCGGGACCGATCTGCACGACAGGCGGTAGCTCGTCGGACGAGCAGTCCAGTGCAGAGACAAATGCGCGCGCGATATCATCTACATGGACGAACGCCCGGCCCTGTTTCCCGGAACCCCATACCGACAGTGTGGCGCCCTCTTCCAACTCGATCATCCTGCGAATGAGAGATGGAATCACCTGTGAACGGGCAGGCTCGACATCGCAGTTCGGACCATAAACGTTGTGCAGCATGAGCGTTGACGCAGTGATGCCATGCTGTTCGGCCATGAACTGCAGCTCGAGTGTACCCATCAGCTTGCTCCAGCCGTAGGCCGACTCCGGCTCGGCGGGAAACAGCTGACTCTCGCGTAACACCGAGCCCAGGCTCATTTGCAGGTGTTTGGGGAAACTGCACGCGGTGCCTGCGTAAAGCACCCGCGGCACGCCGGTGTCGGCGCAGGCGCGCAGGACATGAGTGTTAATGAGGTTGTTGACCCGGAAGATCTCGTACTGGTTGTTGAACACGTACCCGATTCCGGCGACAATATCGGCCAGGTGAACGACGGAATCGCAGCCGTTCAGGACATGACGGGTGCGCGCCGCATTCTCCGGATCGGACAGGTCGATGCGGTGGAACATTGTGCCGGCATCGAAGCCATCCAGCGAGGTGAGGTAGTTTAGCTGACCGCGCCACAGGTTATCGATGACGGTAACGTCATGGCCGGCCTCGAGGAGCGCGCGCACGAGTCGCGAACCGATCATGCCGGCTCCGCCGGTTACACAGATTTGTCTACTCATTTCCTCGAATGCGATCTGGTTGCGCTGGCCACCGCCGAGATTCTCACCATTTTACGGGCCAGCATCTGGGGGTGCGCGCTCGCCACGCTGCGCCCACTCCGAAAAACCCTGCGAACAGGAACTCGTGCTACCCCGTCGGGCGCGAACTCGTGCCACTGCAGAGCGTACATCCATCACTGTCCCGGCCCCTCGGCCACGTGAATATGAAAACATGCATCCATGTAACCGTTGATGGTGTACGCTCATGGTTGGATCTCTCTCCCGGTTCCCAGAACGCCGCGCGTTCCGTGGGTACCAGCTGATGACGCGAATCGCCGCACACACGTACACCCCACTGTACGTCGCTCTCCAACCGACCGCGGTGCTGAACGTCGTGGCAGCCCGCGCGTTCCGACTTGAGCAGACTTGTGTGGATCTCCACGCTCCGGCTGATCGCTGTCACGATTCCTTGCCGCGCAGTCTTGATCGTCTGCCAATGGCGATGCCGATGGCTTCTACCATGTTCTCCGCGTGTCTCTCCGGCGTATGCGTGCGCCCCCATTGCGCAATGCGGTCGCGATCCACGCAGCCCGCCTTGACGCGAGCCGCCGCCGCGGTGATGGCCGCAGCCAGAGCAGCAGGCTTGGCCGGGTCAATAGCCATGCCGACTTCAAACGGCGCATCCTCGATCAGGTCCGGCGTAGCGCCGGACGTACGGGAGGCGATGACATAGAGTCCGGCGGCGAGCGCCTCATTCACCACAAGACCCCACACCTCGCGTACGGAAGGCATGACGAGCACATCCGCACGTCCCAGGTGGGCCACCGTCTCATCGAGTGTGCTGGACGCGCCAGCGAAGCGCACATGCTCCAGCCCCGGCTCCGCGAGCATCGCCTCGATTCTCTGCTGGAGCGGACCGTGTCCGACGATCGTCAGACAGGCATCACACGGGTCAACAGTCCGGAATGCATCGACCAGATCGATGACCCTCTTGCGCCCGGTGAGACGGCCCACGGAGATGAATTGCACGGGCGGAACCTTCCGGTCGGAGCGGGCGGCAATCGCATCCGCGAGGCGGCCAACACGTTCAACATCGACTGGCAGAATTCCGGTCACGATCCGATCGCGTGGCATGCCCTGCGCAGCCACGTAATCCGCACTCGCGCGGCCGTGAGCGAGACATGCGTCGGCGGCACGAACCAGGCGCCGTCGGGCAGCGGCGATCGGGCCCGTGGTGAAGCGGCTGCTTTCCGCATGGCCTTCGACAGACAGCACCAGCGGCACTCCTTGCACACGAGCGTACGCCATAGCCGTAAGGTAGCTCGGTGAATCGTACCCATTGACGATAATTGCATCCGGCGCAACGCGCCGCAGGTGCCGGAGCAGAGTCGGATTCCAGTGGAAGCCCCATTCCAAGCCCAGAACATAACGGTGGAAGCCTGGAAGAACGGTGCGCGAATAGCTCGCGGCAGCATCTCGAGTGTCCCTCCAGATACGGTTCGACTCCCTCTCCGAGCACAGCAGCACATCAAGCTGCTCAAGACGCTGGCCGAGCGCCTCCCAGACGGGGAGACGGTAGGGGGCGGCCATTGCCGCCACGAGCGCTACCTTCACTGCGCACCCTGAGTCTGTAGCGGAGCCGGCGGGCCTGCTGAGGGGCTGCCGGGTGTGGCTGGTGCGCGGCTGGACGCGAATCCGATGGCGACCATCGCGGACATCAGCCCCCACATGTCCGCACTCAGGTAGAGCGCTCCGGACAGCAGTCCGTGAAGGGTGTACTGACCGAACAGCAGGGGTAACCAGCCATGCTCAGGCATGTCGCGCAAGATGCGCAACGCACCGATGAACGCGGCCAGGAGCAGCAGCGAAAAGGCCGTGCCGCCGAGGAAGCCTGTAGCCATGAAGCTTTCAATCCAGGGATTGTGCGGGTGGAACGTGCTGATGCGCTCGTCGAGCGAACTGCCGAGGATCGGGTTGTGCACGAACTGGTCCCAGGCTCCGCGATACAGGGCCACACGCACGTTGCTGGACTCATCCGAACCGAAATCAAGGGCGGACGAGATCCTGGAGATGATGCCGAATCCGAGCGTCTGCTGGATGTAGACTGCGGCGGAGATTCCGGTCACGATGACGGCGCCCGCGAGCGCGAGCGCGCGCACCCATGCGCCACGGCGGATGCCGAGCCATACAAGCACAGGCAGCGCAAGAACGAACGCGAGTACGGGTCCGCGCGATGCGGCCATACCGGTAGTGGCCAGACCGATCAGCACCAGGGCGAGCAGCGCGAGCGTTGCAAGCACGGATCGTGGCAGGCGGTGCAGCAGCATGAACATGGACAGCAGCATCAGCGACACGCCCAGGTTGCCGAGACCGACCGGATTCAGCGTCTCGCTCTGGAGCCGCATGTTCTGCAGACTCGACAGGTCGCCCGACAGGATGGCTGCAACATTCAGGTAGAGCGCCGTCAGGCACGAGATTACCACGGCCCCGAACGTGGCGCGGAACGCGAGACGCAGCGTGTCATCGTCTACGCGCATCAACATCACAATCCCGGTGATCATGCACATGCCGAGGCTGTACGCGAAGTACTCTGCTGGTGTGAGTCGCAGCGTGACCGGCAGAAACACGATGTCCAGGAACAGCCGCACAATGTACAGCACCCAGAACAGAATGAACGGGATCCAGTACAGGCCTCGGTAGGCGCGGCGATGCACGATAGACACGCCGACAAACAGCGCGATGCTGTACAGCAGTACGAACGCGCGGAACGGCACCGATGCGACGCGGCTGTCGACACCGAGCACGAGGGGCAGCCCGGAGACGAGCGGGTATCCGGCGATCACGGCTGCGTACAGCAGCGCAACCGCGCGCCGGCTCCATGGTTCGACGATCATGGATGCAAGGGCTCCGGCAGCGTTGCGGCCGAGGCGATCACGTTGCACAGACGCGTGCCGAACGCCTCGGGTGTGTGCGCCGCCGCCAGCTGTGCTCCGTTTGCGCCATAGGTGCGGCGCAGAGCGTCGTCGCCCGCAAGCCGGTTGATCGCGGCGGTTACAGACTCGCGACTCCCCGGATCCACGATCTCGCCCAGGCCGTGGCGATGAGTGGTCCAGCCTATCAGTCCGTCCTCGCAAGCGACGACGGGAAGCCGCATGGCGCCGGCCTGGATCAGCACGCCGCTCGCGCCGTAGAATCGGCGATATGCGACCCACACGATGTCCGTCGCACTGAACACGTCCACTTCCCGCTGGTCTCCGAGAAATCCGGAAACTTCCACCAGCCGGTGCGCGGTGCGTAGCTGCTGCGCATCCGCACCTTTGAGGAGATCACGAACGAACGCGTTCTGGCGCCCAGCCAGAAGTACGACGACGCGCGTGGAGCACGCGGGAGATGCCGCAGCCGCAATCAGCTCGGCAATGCCCTTGCGCGGATCGAGCGCGCCGTAGGCGAGGACCACGATGTCGTCGGGCGCGATCCCGAGGGACGTGCGCACCGCTGCCCGATCGGCCGTGCCATGCAGCCGCGCCACGTCCGCGACGTGGTGCACCTTGCGGCAGCCGGAGATGCGCTGCTGCCGTGCGTACCGGGGCAGGGTCTCATCGATGGTCGCGAGCGCACGGAGCGTCTTGACGCGGAGCAGCCGCTCGAAGAGGCGCGCATACAGGGCGTCGTGCCGAGTGCCCGGGCCGCGCACGCCCATCGCGCGATGATGGTGGCGGATGGAGATGGACATGCCCACGAACGGAACAGCGCCGAAGGGCGAGCCGAGCAGCGCGATTGCGCGGTCGCAGTGGTCCATGTTGCCGACATACACAACGTCACACGATCGCTGTGCCTGGTAGCGGCGAAACGCGCGCGCATATATGCGATGCAGCTTCAGCTGATGGAGTAGCAGCCTGACCGCATTCGGCCGCGCTGGAAACGTGATATCGTCCATCATGAATGTGTCGAGCACGTCTCCCGCCTCGGCGCGCACCACGGCGTACGCGGGGTGCGCGAGCGCGGCGCGCGTCGTAACGAGATCGACGCGCCAGCCGCGCTCGGCGGCCGCGCGCACCAGGTGTCTCAGGTAGAGGACCATGTGGTGACCGTCGGCCGTGTGCTGAAACACGGCTACCCGCAGCGCGTTCAGGCCGCCTCCGGCTTCAGCGCGTCATCGATGACGAAAGACGTGCCGTGCACAATTCCGTCGCAGACGCAGTCCAGGGCGCGATCGGCTCCCGGTGCGAGGTCCGCCACGGTGGCAAAACCGAGCCGCACCCCGATCGAGGCCTGCGGCTCCTCGACCTGGACGAGCGGAAAATCGATCATGCGCCGGAAGAAGAGATAATGCGCATAACGTCGCGCTCGCTCGATCATTTCGGGCGAGTTGCGGGGCAGCGAAGTTATCCGGTCGAGCAGCTTCCGGTAGTGCTCCTGCGATTCGACATCGTAGGTGAAGCCCTTGCCGCGATTGAACGTCTCGCCCGCGACGATCACCGGTACGCCGCGGACGGCGATCTCCAGCCCCATCTTCGTGCCGTAGATGAGACTCGCGCAGCTCATCTCCGCGAGAGTATAAGAGCTAATGTCGCTTTCCGGCGGCACCACGCGCACGTTCGGCGGCAGCTCGGGGAACCGGGCTTCGATCTCCGGCACCAGCGGCTGATTCGTGGGCATGCCGCCCTTGACCTCGGCGGGATGCACGCGAATGACCAGCTGTACGTCCGTTCGGTGCGCGAAATACTCGATGGTTCTGGTGAGCCACTCGAGCATGCTGTCGAACACATTGAAGTCGTAATAGATCTGCGCATCCCAGATCACGTTCGTGTACAGGCTGACGACCGGCTTGTCGGGATCCAGCGCCAGCGCCTCCACGATGCGCGCGCGATCCTCCTCCGGACGGGGATGATAGTTGACATAATCGCGACCGCCGCCGCGCTTGGAGTCGAAGTACTCGTCCAGCTGAGCTGCCTCCGTGGGGCTAAGCGCTCGGTGCTCCCACGCCGCGGCCGACTCGCTCACGAGCGTACGGTGATAGGAATCGTCGTGCGACAGCCAGACGGTGCCCTTGCGGTACGGGAATCCCCAGACGATGACGGGAATGCGATGCTTGCGGGCGACCTCGCACAGCACGCCGTGCACCAGGTAGACGCCGTGCACCGCGACGACGCGCTGGGGTCTCTCGGCCTCGAACAGCCGCTCGATGAGGTCCACGTACTCCATGGCGGACACAAGATACCGTCGGAACAGCTGCTGGGTGCGGTCATCGTCCTCGAGCGTGCCGCGGAGCGTGGCGCGCAGCATCGACGAAAACGCGTGCTCACCGACGCGGATCGAGCGGTATTCTGCTGACCGGTAAGTGGAGACATCCCATGAATCGACGAGCGACTGAAGCCGCTGCCGGTCATCGGCGTGGCGGAAAGCGCGCAGGCTGGAGGGCGCCAGGCCGAGCGGCGCGAAGGCGTCCGCGAGGTCATGGCGGCAGCGGTCGCAGAGGGCCATGCGGCCGCGCGGGCCAAGTGGGGGCGCGAGGTCGCCGGGATCGGGCTGGTAAGAGCCGAAGGGGTTGAACTCGCACGCGGCGAGCGCCGCATCACAGCTGAGCACCAGGGGCTGTGCGCCGCGCAGGAGCAGGGCGGCGGCGAGCGTCGTCTCCATCGCCAGTTTGGCGGCACTCAGGCCGTAGCCCGCAGCGATCAGGACGCGCAGGCCGTCGGCCTCGCCGCACGGCGGTATGCCGCCGCCGCTGCCAAGGACGCGCTGCCACTGACGCCCGACGGGCTCTTCGTACCGCGTCGCCGCGCCGATCGCCGCGGAACAGTCGTTGACTAGAACGCGCACGGCGCCGCCGAGCCGGCGGATCGGCGGCTTCACGTGAGCGGCGACCTCCGCCTTCACCGATTTAAGAACGTCACTCCCGGTCACATCACGCATCAATCAGCCTCATTAAGCGGCCGGCTCAGCGAGCGGGCGCCGCGCCGGAAGCCGGCACTGCGCAGGCCGGCGAGCAAAGCCGCCAGATCATTTGCATTACAGACCAGCATTGCTGCCATGGACCTCCCGGAGTGTTTGCGGAAGAAAGCCAGATGCAGGCCGAGCGAAACGGTGCCTGCGAGCAGCGTGGCGAGGGCGTTGCCGACGATCCCCCGCGTCGGTATCAACCACAAGCTGAGTATGAGGTTAAGCGCACCCGCGAGCAGGGTCAACATGCCGCCGATGCCCGGGCGGCCGATGCCCAGGAAGTACGCCTGAACGGCGATGGTCATGCCCACGCAGGCTGCGGCCGCGAGCAGGATCTGGAGCGGCGCGACGGCCAGAATGAAATCCGCTCCGTAAATGAGGGGCACGATCCACGGGCTCGCCACGGCCACGGCTGCACCGGTGAGCAGCATGACGCAGAGGACCACACGAGACGCACGCGCGACCATCGCACCGCCCCGGTCCGCGCCGCGCGCGGATGCCTCGCCGCCGAGGATCGCGGAGAGGGCGCGGGGAATGCTCAACATGCCCTCATACGCAGTCATCGCGACCGCGTAATAGCCGACCGGTCCGGTGCCGAGAAAATACGCGACGAGGAAGCTGTCGAGGCGCTTGAACATCTGCGAGCCGACCGTGCCCGCGTAATGGCCGATACCGATGCGGAGCATATCACGGAAAACGGCCCTGCTGATCCGCGTCGGTTGCGTGCGCGCCGATCCCGCCAGGCGGGCCGCGCCCCACGCGGCGGCGGCGAGTTGTGGCATGACAACCGCCGCCAGTGCACCGGGGACGCCCAACGGCAGGGCGAGCGTGAGGACGAGGGTCAGGGCGAGAGTGCCCACGTGCATGACAGCCGTCAGCTGCGCGTACTGCTGCACAGCCGCCTGTGCGAGGAGCAGGTTGGTGGTGAAGGCTATCAGGAGTTGGGACACGAACGAGAGCAGCACGAACAGGGCGACCAGCGCAGACACGCTGGCGTCATCGAGGAACAGCGCAGCGAACGCACGCATGCCGAGCGCGCCAGCACCGGCGATGACCACCGTGGCCGCAGCCGACCAGATGGCGAAATGGGCCAGCAGCGTGCGCGCGTCGCAGCGCCCCGACCGAAGCAGGAAAACGCTGGAAGCCGGCATTCCGAGTTGCGCGAGCATGGCCAGGATGCCGGCGACCGAGGTGAGCAGCACGAGCAGGCCCTTGCCCTCCGCGCCGAGCACACGGATGACCACAATGCCGGTAGCGAGTTGGAGCGGGAACGCAGCCCAGTTCGTCGCGAAGATGCGGATGCCGTTTCGCGCGATGCTCATCGCCAGATGTCAAGTGCTTCGTGGATGGCGGTGACTCCGACGCTACGCCGGTCGGCGGCGGCCGGCGCGAAGCATGCTCCAGGCATCATGGAACGACTGGCTGGCCGGGTCGCGGCGGAGTGCGTCGAAGTATTCGGCCGCGAGCGCGAGGGCTAGTCCACCGAGGAAACCCAGCCACATGATCAGGAAGAACGCGACGGGACGCGAGATCCCTGAAGGCTCAGTCGGCACTGGCGCGGGATCGAGCAGGGCCACGGCCGGCAGATTGTTCTGCACGTCGAGCTGCGTCTCGGAGAGTGAGGCGGTGAGCGACAGATAGATCTGCTCATCCTTCGTGAACTCGCGGAGCAGCCGTAGCGATCCCACTTTCAGCTCCGGTGACGCACCGAGCGGAACGAACACCTGGCCGGCGCTGCCGACACCGCCGGTAAGACGCCGTATCTGGTCGCGCATGGTGTTCAGCTCTGCGACGGCCGCCTGGAGCTCGGGATTGTTCGGCGTCGCGACGCGGCGCAGCTGGATAACCTCGAGCTCCTTCTGAAAGATCATCCGCTGGAGCTCGGCCGCGGCCTCAACGGTCTGACGCGACTGCTCCTGAATGTCCGGCGCATCGGTCTGCTCCTGGTACTGCAGAAGCGCATTCTCGGAGGCCACGAGCTGCTCGCGAGCTTCGACCAGCTGCCGCTCCAGAAACTCACGCTTGACGCTCAATGCCTGGCGGCCGATCTCCGCCGTAATGCGGTTAGTCAGTGCCGCATGCTCGTTGGCGATCCGCGCCGCCTGCTCCGCCTCCCGGTCCCTGATGGAGATTACATACGCGCCCTCCGCCGTAATATCGATTTTGCGACGCTTCGGCAGCTGGCGGATGAAGAACTCGCGAGCCGCCGAATCCGTGCTCGATGGGTAGAGCTGGCTGTAGATCGAATCCGCGAGCGTCCTGCTGCGGAGAATCGAAATGATGAGCTTCTGGCGATCCTGATTCGCGCCCCCGGCCAGCCCGAGCAGGCCGGTCGGCAACTGACCGGCCAGCAGACTGTTGCCCTTTTCTTCGGTCGACGGGACCAGCACGGCATTGGCCGTATACATGGTCGGCTTCAAAACCAGGAACATGATGAACAGCGCGAGGCCGCCGAGGACACCCAGCGCCACCAGTCTCCAGCGGCGCAGGAAGATCGCGGCGACGACCAGCAGATTCACACGACGGTCGCCGGCTGGCTGCGGGTGCTCAGTTTGCATTGCGGATCGCCAGCCAGGTCAGGATCAGCGCGGAGAGCGGAGTTGCGACTGCACTGACGTCGCGCACGAAATCCATGAACGTGCGCGTCTCCTTGAACGGCGCGATAATCGTGTCGCCGGGATCCAGCTGATCCACCTCCGATGCCTGAAGCCGCGTGCCGAGCTTCGCCTTCAGCACCACGACCTCGCCTCGGTCTGCGCGCCGCGTAAGGCCACCCGCCTGATCCAGGAAGAACGATGGCGGGCGCATGGGCGCGTGTCGCACCACGCCGGGCTGACGCACCGCGCCCAGCACCGTCACCTCATCACGGCGCCGGGGCACGTGCAGCGAGTCGCCCGCCTCGATCGGCTGGTCAAGGGCGTTCGTCCCGCCCGCGAACAGGTCCTGGAAATCGAGCACGACATTGCTCTCATCGCCCTGCGTGCGGATGAGTAGAATTCCGCGCTCGTGCGGCGTCAACAGCTCCGGCGGTATCCCCTGGAGGTCGAGTGCCAGGTCATCGCGCTTGACGGGCTCGCGCCGCAGCGTGGCCATTACGAGTGACGCTTCGTCGGTGAAACCACCCGCCATTTCGATCAGCCCCCGCGCCGTCGTCACCCCGGGGTAGACAGGATACGTGCCCGGCCGCACGACCTGACCGGTGATCATCGCAGACTTCGGCTGCATGAAATTAGCGCGTTCTGGCAAGTAAACGGCGTCGAACGGTTCGATGATCATTGCGCGACCGCGCGCGCCGAGCGCTTCCGCACGCGACATCAGCACGACCGTGCGCTCCTCCGGCGCTGTGAAGCGCGCAATGCGCACCGTGTCAGCGGCGTTCGATGGGAACTGGTCGCCGCCGTTCGCCACAATGAGCAGATCAGCGAGCGACTCGCCGGGACGATACTCGTACGTGCCAGGAAAATCCATCCGCCCGAGCACCATCACGGTACGATCGAGAGCCGGCACGAGCACCACGTCTCCCTGGCGCAGCAGCGGATTGGAGTTGACGTCCCCGAGCTGACGGAAGCGCGCGGGATCTACGCGCAGCGTGTCGCCGCTGGCACGCCGGATGAGCACGTTCCTGCGGATGATGCTGTCTCCGGGCGGGAGCAGCTCGCTCACGCGCATTACGGCCGATGCCGCACGCACGCCCGGCTCGGGAACGGAGCCAACGAGGAACACGTTGAAGCGCCGCACGCGCGACAGCGTCGCATATACTTCAACGTTGCGATAGTTGCGGTTGATGAGCCGCCGCAACTGCGCTTCGGCTTCGTCCAGGTTCAGATCCAGCACGCTCACAAATCCAATGCCGGGCAGAATCAGCGTGCCTTCAGGCGTCACCCGCACCGAGAATTGTCGATTGACCTCTCCGAAGATCGACACATCGATCACATCGTCCGGACCAAGTCGGTACGTGGTCCGGTCGATCGGCAGATCGAGCAGCGGGGCCGTCAGCTCCGGCGGAGCGGGCTCGCGCGCCGTGGTATCGGCAGCTGGCCGCGATGGGGGCGGCTGTACCTGTGCCGCCAGGTCCGCGCCGGGATAGGGTGTCAGCGAGAGCGCGACTGCCAGCACAAGCGGAAGCAGCCGGTGCCCGGACCCGATATGTACGTCCTTCATCATTTCACTCATTGACGCTCGAGCGATCTCTCCGTATGCACGACACACTACGCGGAAGCGGGCGGCCGCGCCAATGTGTCATGCGCATGCGTCGGCATGGCGTCGATTGCGGGGGCAGCTCTACCGGTCCTGGCCGCAAGCGTCTCGTACACGCGGGCGGTTTGACGAGCACAGCGCTCCCACGTGAACAGGCTGCTGCGCCGGGCACCCAGCTGCTGCAGCTCGCGCGTGCGCTCGGGCGACTCGATCACCCGCGTGATCGCGCGCGCGAGGCTGTCCTCATCCCGCGGATCGAAGTATTCGCCGGCATCAGCCACTATCTCCGGTATCGAGCCGCCAGTGCTGCATATCACCGGACACCCCGCCACCATCGCCTCGAGCGGCGGGATGCCGAATCCCTCGTACAGCGACGGGTACACCAGCGCGGTCGCGCGCGCGTAGAGTGCAGCAAGAACGGTGTCATCACCGCCCACGTGCAGCACGCGTCCCGGCTCCACACCGATCGCCCGCTGCCGCTCCAGCTCGGCAGCGGTGAACGCCGGGCCGCCGAAGCACACGAGGCGGAACGAGCGTGCGAATCCGGGTGTCTGCGCGAACACCGTCAGGAGGCGATCGAAATTCTTGTAGCCGCCGCGTTCCCCCACATGCAGCAGAAAGGGATCGCCGTCGGGGATAACGGACCGCCCGGCGGGCTCCGGGAGGGACGCCGCGAGATGCACGACGGACGTCCGGTCGGGAGCGACTCCGAGAATCTCGATCAGGTCGCGACGCGTCGTTTCGGAGATACAGATCACGTGATCAGCGCGCTGCACGGCGTCTCGCTTGCGCGCCGACAGCGGATCGTGCGCGAGCTCCGCACTGAACCGCTCATGAATCATGTCATAGACCGTGATGACACGGGCAGTACGTGCTCGCAGGAACGCCGACGATGAGTAATAGGTCTCGTGAACGATGTCAGCATGTTGTGGCAGTGTGCGCGATGCAATTGCGTTCGCGAACTGGCGCAGCCGGCCCGTGCGCCTCACGCGAGGTACGCACACACCGGAGACGTTTGGCAGATCCCGCAGATATCCGTTGATGTGCAGCGGCGCAATGATCCGCGCATCGACCCCGTGGCGGTCCAGCCGGCGCACCAGCTCAGAAAAGTATCGGGAGATTCCCCCGTAGGTCTGGATGGCGAAGACCTGGAAGTCGAAGTGAACGCGCAGCGGCCTGTACGGTTTCATGCTCGTGCAGGCGGATGGTTGAGCGATGCGGCTTCCGCATCGACGAGCAGTGGCACGAGCGCCGGCAGTCGAATCCTGGCTTGCCAGCCGAGCAGAGCTGCAGCACGGCCGGGATCTCCGCTGTTCTCCATCAGCTCGCTCGGACGGAACAGTGAAGGATCCACCTCGACGTGGTCGCGCCAGTCGAGCCCGCAGTGCGCGAATGCCGTCGCGACGAACTCCTCGAGACTGTGGTTGCCGCCCGTCGCGATCACGAAATCGTCGGGCTCGTCCTGCTGGAGCATGCTCCACATGGCCTCAACGTACTCTGGCGCCCAGCCCCAGTCGCGCCGGATATCGAGGTTTCCCAGTCTCAGCGTGGCGTTCTCGCCCGCCGCGATCCGGCATGCCGCCGACACGATCTTGCGAGTGACGAAGCGCCGCGGCCGCAGAGGCGATTCGTGGTTGAACAGAATGCCTGTACACGCGTACATGCCGTATGCGTCGCGATAGTTCGCCACCTCCCAGAACGCCGCGGCCTTGGCTGATGCATACGGGCTCTTCGGCTGGAACGGTGTGCTCTCGTTCGCGGGGCCGGCCACATCGCCGAACGACTCCCCGGAGCCCGCATTGTAGAGCCGGATCGGCCGCCCGGCGAAGCGCACCGCCTCGAGCAGGTTGAGCGTGCCGAGGACGATGCTTGCCATCGTCTCGATCGGCTGCTGAAAGGACAGCCCTACTGAGCTCTGGCCGGCGAGGTTGTAGATCTCGTCCGGCTGGAACTGGAGGACGGCATCGAGCGTGCTCCTGAAGTCGGTCATGTTCACGGATACGACGTGAACGGACTCGCGAATACCCAACGCAACCAGGTTCTCGAAGCCCGTAATCTCCGCATCGCGCGACGCGCCGTAGACCTCGTACCCCTGCGACAGCAGGAACTTCGCCAGATAGGATCCGTCCTGACCGGAAACGCCAAAGATCAGTGCGCGCCGCTGAGCGCCGCCTGGAGGCATGCTCACGACTCGACCCTGCCCGGCGCCGACAGCCGCTTGGCCAGCGTGATGTGATCCGCGAACGTCAGCGAGCTGCGCCGCCGCCGCACGACGCCGACCGACATCCTGCCGAGTCGCCCGGTGGCCGCTGCCGCGAGCATGGGGCTGCGTCTGCTGCGCGTGAACACGTGCAGCGTGCCGTATGACAGAAGCTGACACCGCAGGCGGTCGGCGAGTGCGTGGAGCGTCCGCAGCTGATAGAAGCTGACGTGCTGACCAGTATCGGGCGTGTAGTACCACCAGTCCCGGGCGGGCGGACTCCCGCTGAACAACTCGGTCGTCACGATGACAACGCCCTCGCGGCTGCGGGAGAGTGCGCGCATGAGAAACTCATACGGGTCCTGGACGTGCTCGAGAACCTCGATGGCGGTGACAGCAGCGAATGACTCGGCGGCGGCGGCCTCGAAGCCGCGCGCGAACAGGTTCTCGCAGTACGGGTCATCCCAATAGAAATGAAAGCCAGCGTCACGCATGAGGCGCGTGAGGATGCCGTAGCCACCCGCCATGTCGAGGAACCGTGCACGCGGCTCGAACCAGAGATGAAGCAGGGTGGATATGCGCCGCGCGACCGACAGGTTTCGCGCGAGCAGGCCCGTGTCCAAGTCCGCGATGGCGCGACCGTATGCCTCATCGAGCCAGTGAGGTGTCTCCGTCTGAAGTAACCCGCACCCGTCGCAAGAGAAGTAGTCCACGTGATGCTTCGAGAGGAGGAGCTGCGTGAACACATAGGTCCGCGCGCCGCCACAGACGGGGCAGGCTGTAGCAATGCCTGCCATCACTCGACCGCCTGCGGTACGGCCGTCCCACCCCGCTGTCGCAGGTACCACTGGTACGTCGACTCGATTCCCTCACGGAGACCAATGCGCGGGGACCAGCCGAGGGCGGCGAGCCGCTCCACATCCAGCAGCTTGCGTGGGGTACCGTCCGGCTTGGATGTGTCATACGAGACTGCACCGCGGTATCCGACGACAGTCGCGACGACCGCGGCCAGATCGGCAATGGAGATATCCTTGCCCACACCGACATTTACAGGCGCCTCACCGTCGTAGTGCCGCATGAGGTATACGCATGCGTCGGCGAGATCGTCGACGTGCATGAACTCCCTGCGAGGCGATCCGGTACCCCAGAGCACAACTTCCTGTGCGCCGGCCTCGCGCGCCTCGTGGAACCTGCGGATGAGCGCCGGCAGGACGTGACTCGAGGCAAGGTCGAAGTTGTCGCCCGGTCCATAGAGGTTCGTGGGCATGACACTGATGAAATCATCGCCGTGCTGGCGACGGTACGCCTGACAGAGCTTGATGCCCGCAATCTTTGCAATAGCGTACCACTCGTTGGTGGGCTCGAGCGGGCCGCTCAGCAGATGCTCCTCCTTCATCGGCTGTGGCGCATGCTTCGGGTACACGCAGCTGCTGCCGAGGAAGAGCAGCCTGCGCACACCCGCGCGGTGAGCGGCGTCAATGACGGCCAGTTCGATGGCGAGATTGTCCCGGATGAAATCCGCGGGATAGGTGTCGTTCGCCATGATGCCGCCGACTTTCGCGGCGGCCAGGAAGACGTAGGCCGGGCGTTCCTGGTCGAAGAAGCGCCGGACCGCCATGGCATCAGTGAGATCGAGCTCCGCGCGCGAGCGGAGAAGCAGCTGCGAAAAGTTCTCCGACTCGAGTCGTCGCACGATCGCGGAGCCGACGAGCCCGGCGTGTCCGGCAACGAACACCCGGTCAGCAGGTCTCATGGGCTGACCGCGCCGCGCAGCGGCAGGACATGTCCCGCATCGGCGAGTGTACGTTCCTGGCGCGCCAGCTCGACATCGGCGTCAACCATCATGCGGACGAGCTCTTCGAAGCCGATGTGACACGTCCAGTCGAGGCGCGTGCGCGCTAACGTTGCATCGCCGCAGAGATGATCTACCTCAGTCGGACGGTAATAGCGCGGATCGATGGTGACGTGCTTCGTCCAGTCGAGTCCGGCATGGCCGAACGCGGCCTCGACAAACTCACGCACGCTGTGGCTCTCGCCGGTGGCGACGACATAGTCGCCGGGCTCGTCCTGCTGAAGCATGCGCCACATAGCCTCTACGTAGTCGCCGGCGAACCCCCAGTCCCGCTTCGCGTCCAGGTTGCCGAGGTAGAGCGTGTCCTGAAGGCCCTCGCGAATGCGACCGACGGCACGTGTGATCTTGCGGGTAACGAACGTCTCACCACGCCGCGGCGACTCGTGGTTGAACAGAATCCCATTACAGATGAACAGACCGTAGGCCTCACGATAGTTCACGGAGTACCAGTGTGCAGCCACCTTGCTGACCGCATACGGGCTGCGCGGGTAGAACGGCGTATGCTCGTTCTGGGGTGGCGCGGTGGCACCGTACATTTCGGATGAGCCCGCCTGATAGAAGCGGACGTCCGCATCGACTCGGTGCGCGTAATCACGGATGCACTCGAGCAGGCGTAGCGTGCCGACCGCGTCGGCATTGGCTGTGTATTCCGGCTCTTCGAATGAGACCTTCACGTGACTCTGTGCACCGAGATTGTACACCTCGTCTGGACAGACGCGCTCGAGCACACGGCGCAGGGCAGTACCGTCGGTCAGATCACCGTAGTGGAGGAACAGCCGCGCGTCCGGATCGTGCGGATCGACATACAGGTGGTCGATCCGATCGGTGTTGAATGTGGAAGCGCGACGAATGAGACCGTGCACTTCGTACCCCTTCTGCAAAAGCAGCTCGGTCAGATACGAGCCGTCCTGACCGGTGATGCCTGTAATCAGTGCCTTGCGCAACATTCAAGTCGTTCCCGCATGATGCATTTGAGGAGTAAGGGGGCAGTGTGAGGTCCATGTCCTGCCGGCAGCATCGAGTGCGGCCAGCCGGCGCGATCGTCACTGCCCGCCCGTGCGGCTCACGGGGTTCTCGGCTGGACGCATCCGCAGCGCTGGAGCCAAGCGTGCGCGGCCGTCGGACGTCCCCCGAAGAGCACGCTCGGTCTGGTCCCCGTTCCGGCGCCCCGGAATACCATCGGCCGTGCTGGTAAGCTCGATGTGCAGCTGCAGCAGCTCAATACCCGAGGCACGGCACGTCTGTAACACCAGTTGGCTGCTGCGACCATCGACGATATCGGATGAGAGCACGACGGCGGATGGGCGCAGCGTACCGATGAGCGCGCCCAGCTCGTGCAGCGAGCCCAGCACCGGAAGCCCGTGGATCAGCGTGCCGGTCATGTCTTGTCGCTCATCGACGTAACCGATGACACGCAGGCCACGCTCTGTGTGCGGCAGAGCTGAGAGTATGAGATCGGCGCCTACTCCAGTGCCGCAGATCAGCACGGCATCGCCGTTGACGGGGCCGAGCCGCTGACGGAACCGCTCCAGCGAACGGAACGAGCTGCGCGCCGCCAGGGCCAACGTGCCGGTGAGTAGTGTGTCGAGAATGAAAACGCCGCCTGGGATTCCGCTGCCAGGCGCAAGGATCAATGATGCGCCGAATACCACGACGCCGGCGACCAGCGCAGCCTTGATGATCCGATGCACATCCGCGAGTCCGGCACGATCCCAGATAGCGCGGTAGACGCGGAAGTAGTGAAAGACGGCAAGTTTGAGAACTATGACGACGCCCAGGCTACCGTTCACCAGCGGACCCATGCGCTCCGGAATCGAGCCGTCATGGTGAATGAGGGCGGCACCGTACCACGCTACACCGAACAGGACCACGTCCAGCAGCAGTTCCAGTCCCCGGCGCTTGACCAGGATGTTGCGGAACAGGAGACCACGCCAGGCGCGCTCACCTTCATACCCAGCGTCGTAGCGGTGCAGCCGGCCGAGATACGCCGTGAAGACGAGCGCGCCCGTCAGGAAAGACAGGCCGAGCCACATCCCCGCGCCGGGCCCCATGTTGACGATCACAGCGGCCACAGCGAACGCGGATACACCAAACGCATACAGGAACAGCGCAGCGCCCGACTCGGAGAATCCCATCGCCACCAGACGGTGCGTGGAATGGTCGCGTCCGCCGGCCGAGATCCGTCGATTATGCAGAGTACGCGTTACGGTCACGAGCGCGGTGTCGAGCACGGGCACAAGCAGGATCAGTCCCGGCACCAGCAGCGTCGCGGGCCCGACGGAGCCGTCCGCCAGCGGATACGCCGCACCCAGCCCAGCCAGGACGCCGCCGAGGAAGAGACTGCCCCCGTCGCCCATGAAAATCGATGCGGGCTTGAAATTGAAGACCAGAAAGCCTACCGCCGCGCCGGCGGTCGCGAGCGCGAGTGTAGTCAGCACAACATCCCCTGCCGCTGCGAACAACGAGGCGAACGCAAGCGCTGCGACGGCGGAAACGCCGGCCGTCACCCCGTCCATGTTGTCGAGCAGATTCAGCGCGTTGACGATGCCGACGAACCAGAAGAGCGTGACCAGCACGTTCACCGGGTTCCATGGCGTGACCGGATAGATCACGCCGCCAACGATCAGGAGCGTGCCCGCGGTGAGCTGAAGTATGAACTTGCCGACCGGCCCTATGCCGCGGGCATCATCGACGAGACCGACCGCGAAGAGGACTACGGCCGCGGCCATGATGGCGGCGAAGATGGAGCGCTCGAACAAAGCACTGCCGGCGATCACGGCCATTGTCGCCATGACAGCCAGCGCGATGGCGACACCGCCGTACATGGCCGTCGGCGCCGCGTGCCAGCGGTCCGCTCGCGGCGCCACCACCAGCCCAAAGCGCCGGGCGACGCCACGCACCGCATAAGTCCCGGCCGCCGCTAGACCGAATGCGGCGAGCAGCGGGGACAGAAACTCCATCATGTCGCTTTCAGGCTACGACGGCCAGGCTTCTGGTCTTGTCCCGGACGACATCGGTAAGGATTTCGTCCAGGTTCGCCAGAGGCCGCCAGCCGATGAAGCGCTCGATCTTTTCCGTGGAAGGAATCCGCCGCGGCATGTCCTCGAAGTCCGTATCGTATGCCTCCGCGAACGGCACCTGCACGATCCTGGACTTGGACCCCACCTTGTCGCGTACGCGCTCAGCGAGACCGATTATGGATGTTTCCTCGTGCGAGCCGATATTGAACACCTCGCCCACCGCCTCATCGCACTCCATCAGATCCGCGATCGCCCGAACCACGTCCTTCACGTGACTGAAGCAGCGCTGCTGGCTGCCGTCGCCGTACACCGTGATGTCCTGGTCCGCCAGCGCCTGGCTGACGAACCGGGGAACCACCATCCCATACTGCCCCGTCTGTCGTGGACCCACGGTATTGAAGAGCCGCGCGATCACCGTCGGTAGCCGCCGCTCTCGCCAGTACGCGATCGCGAGGAACTCATCGATCGCCTTCGAGCAGGCATAACTCCAGCGGCCGCGAGATGTTGCACCCATAACCAGATCGCCGTCTTCGCGGAACGGCAGATCCGTGCTCTTGCCGTACACCTCCGACGTCGACGCCACGAACACCTTCTTCTTCTTCTTCTCCGCGACCTCGAGCACCAGCTCGGTACAGCGGATATTCGTCTCCATGGTACGGACCGGGCTGTCGACGATCAGCTTCACACCGACAGCCGCTGCCAGATGGAAGACGCCGTCGACCGAGTCGACGAGCTCCGCCAGGAGCGGAGCGTTCATCATTGTGCCAATGTGGTAATGAAAATGCGGATGCGTACGTAGATGCGCGATATTTTTGATCGATCCGGTAGAAAGATCATCGATCACCGTCACCTGGTCACCGCGTTCCAGCAGACAATCCGACAAGTGTGAGCCGATGAACCCGGCTCCTCCGGTAATCAGGTAATGCATGCTCCCGTGCCCCCGTTGCTCCGCCTCATGAATGAAAGATCGGCCAGCCCCGTCACTTACCGAAGTCGTGCCGCCCTGCACGCGAACGCAGCGCCGGCCGCACTCCTGCAACGGCGAGCAGGAGCCGTCTGGCGATGGCAGTCCGCGTCTACGTTTGGGGCGATAAACTGCTGCGGCATAGTAATTTCACGACCGACTGCAATTAAGATGCCGGCGGCCATACTCGTGCCGCGGGCGGACCGGCGCACCAGATTCAGCCCTGGTAATGCAGGCCGTGTCTAGAGTCGACAGACCGTAGTCATCCGCACAGCACCCATATGGAACGCCCGGACGCACAGCACCCTGACGTCGGCACCATCCACGGGCAGGAAGACGGCACCAAAGTCGATTGTTCTCCCGCGATACGCCTGTGCGGGAGCGCTCGCCGTGGTCGACCGCAGCGACGACCCCGAAGCCCGTGAATTGTAGTCAGCGCAGCGGCCAAACGCAACCCGAAATCAGGGTTGGACGCGGTGCAATCACCGGAGGGGGCGGAGGGAGGGCAATTCGGCGTCGGAGATCCGAGCGAGGGGCGGGGCAGCCCGATCCTTCGCCGAGATGATGGCCGGAGTGTGCGGCCAGGCGATGCCGACATCCGGATCATCCCACGCCAGGGTCCGATCGGATCCCGGGTGATAGGGGGCGGTGCAGGCGTAATGGACCAGCGTTGCGGCGGACAGCGCGAGGAAACCGTGGGCGTAACCCTCGGGGATCCACAGCTGGCGCCGGTTGTCCGCCGACAGCTCCAGGCCGTACCAGCGCCCGAAGTCGGGGGACCCGCGCCGGATGTCGACCAGGACGTCGAAGACCGCGCCGCTCAGGACACTGACCAGCTTGCCCTGTTCCTGGGGCGACTGGTAGTGCATGCCACGGAGCACGCCGCGGCTGGACAGGGAGACATTGGTCTGGGCGAACCGGACGGGAAGCCCGGCATGCAGGTAGCGCTCCTCGTTCCAGACCTCCATAAACCAGCCGCGCTCATCCTCGAAGCGGTCCGGCTCAAAGACCTGCACACCGGCGAGCGGCGTTTCGATCACGTTCACGAAGATACCTTTCCGCTCTCCTGCTGCTCCAGCAGATGCTCCGCCAGCACGAGCTCGAGCGGCTCGTCAATGTTGACGACCGGGCGGCGGGTGATGAGCGGAACGGTATTGTCAGTCAAGATTCCGGCCTTCTCGATCAGACAGCTGCGCGTCAGGGCGTAGCACAGGCCATCGCGCCAGAAGTATTCGCCCGACAGCTCCTGCCGGTTCGCGATTGAGCGGCCTTCCTCTGCGAAGAACCGGAGCCGGCCATTCGCATGATTCAGGATTTTCAGCGGATGTGCCTTCGGCTGGAGCGGACTGACGGTAACGACGGAATCCGCGCCGGACGACATGAGTAGCTCCGTGGCGGCGCGCAGGTCATCTGCAGTGCGCAGCGGTGACGTCGGCTCGATGACGAGGATGATGTCGAACCGCGCATCGGAATGCTGCTCGGCCGCGGCCAGCGCGTGCTGGAGCGCATCCACCACAACGGCGTCATCACCGCTCAGTTCAGGCGGCCTCAGCACCGGCGCGACCAAGCCGTGCCGGCGGCCTTCGGCTGCGTACTCGGGCGAATCCGTACTGATCAGCGCGAGATCTATGAAGTCGAGCTGCGACAAGAGGGCGCCTGCCCGGGCGATCAGCGTCATCCCGTGCACGATCCGCATGTTCTTGTGTGGGATGCCCTTGCTCCCGCTGCGCGCGGGGACGACCGCCAGAATCCGCCGGTCACCGAGAATGATGCCCCTCCAGTGTAATGGCCAGTCCTCTGCGCGTGCTCTCACGCACCGCCTCGATCACGCGCATGACCGCGCAGCCATCCTCGATCGTGCAGGATGGTGACCCGTCGCCCGCGATGATGTCCATGAATTCCCGCGCGACGCCGGTAAACATGTCGTTGCGCTCATGCGCGAATGTTTCGTCCTGCCAGTGCTGAGAGTCCTTGCGCCCGAGGCGGATCTGATTCGGTTCGAAGCTCCAGTGCAGGGTACCGGTCTCGCCGACGGCGACGATGTGTTTCTCGTGCGGTCGACCGAACAGGTCCAGATGGATCGACACGGTCGGCCCCGCCCCATAGCGCATTACTGCATCGACGTTGTCATCCGTTTCGATCTCGAGCGAGCTGAGCCGACTCATGTGTCCCCAGACGGATGAAGGCTCGCCGAAGATCCAGAGCATGAGGTCAATGAAGTGACTCTCATCGAGCAGCGCTCCTCCGCCGAGGGCGGCGCTCGCCATGAAGAAGTCCTGATAGCGTTCCCACGGATGCCAGTCGGCGAGGTGCGCGCTCATCACGCAGCGCACGTGCAGCACCCTGCCGATCTCGCCCTGCTGGAGCCGCTCGCGAAAGCGCTGGAGCGGCGGCCACCACCGGTAGGTGTAGCCGAGGAGCAGCGGCCGGCCGCTCTGCCGGACAACCGTCGCGAGGTGCGACGCTTCGGCGAGAGTGGGGCTGACCGGCTTTTCCAGCAGCACGGGCAGGCCGCGCTCGAGCGCCGCGGTGCACTGCGCGACATGGAACGACGGGGGCGATGCAACCACGACGCCGTCGCATCCGACCGCATGAGCGAGCGCCGCCTCGAGAGTGGTGTCCGCCTGCGTGAGAGCGACCTCCCGGTGGGCCTCGTCCAGCCGGTCCGCGCGTGGATCCATGGCAGCAACCCGGCATCCGAGCGCTGCGAAGTTACGCAAATGCCGGCGACCCACCGATCCGGCTCCGATCACGAGCACATGAGGGGTTGTCATGACGTCACCTCAGATCCTGCGTCATGGCAGCGTAGCGGGCTGGGTCGAACGCGGCTTCCAGAAAGAGCGGTGTCGATCGGTCCCACGCTTCGAGCGCGGCAACGAACTCGGGCTCCGCAGCAACCGGCTGCGCATTCCAGCCCCACGTCTCGACCGTGCGCCACCATGCCCGGCCAGGCAGTGTGATTGCGCGCTCCGACCGGCTGCCGGCCGGCATTGCGGCGGCGATGCTGCCGTAGCGGCCATCGGTCATGTACACTATGCATAGCGGCAGACGCTCCGCCAGGGCGAGCCTCAGCTCTGGCGCGTACGCTACCATGCCGCCATCGCCCGCAACGCATACCACCGGCAGACCGGGCCGCGCCAGCGCGAGCCCGATCGCGGACGGCACACTCACGCCCATGAAGCGACCGTTGCTGCTGCCGAGGAACGTGCGGCCAGCGCGCGCCGTCCAGACGTGCTCACCGACCGTGCAGAAAGACCCCGTGTCCAGCACTAGAGCGTGCGGGTCCTCCAGACGGTCCACATGGTGGAAGCAGCGCGCCGGTAGCCAACCCGCGCGGCTCAGGGTCTCGACCAGGCGTGATCCCGCACGCGCAATCAGATCGATGCCCCACGAGTGCTCCGCAACGGCGTCCAGCACGCTCGCAATGCACTGTGCATCCGCGCCGACAAGCCGCGCTTCAGGCTCGATACCAGCGACATACGCATCCACTTCATCGACGATTACAAGCGGCGTGCCCTGGAACTGGAGAGAGAGTATCTCCGCGTTCCGAAGTCCGATACCGACGATGAGATCGGCAGAAGCGAGGACGGCCGTCTCCGGAGCCAGGTCACGGCCGTCGCCCGTGAATATGCCTGCAGCGGCCGGCAGATCTTCGGGAATCGCACCCTTCCCTGCGGCGGTTGTGAACACGGGCACACGCAGCGTCGCGAGCTGCGTGCGCCAGGCACGCCGGAGCGCGAGGCTGCCGGCAATGACTGCCGGGCGCGCCGCCGACACAATCGCATCGAGCACACGCTGCACGTCAACTGCGGAGGGTGCCACGGGCAACGACGGCGGTAGGGCGGGCGGTGCGGCGGTATCCGCGAGATCGACATGTACGGGGCCCGGAATCTCCGCCTGCGCCGTGCAAAAGAGCGTACTCAAGTCGCGGTCGAGATGGCCGGCGCCAATGTGCTGCTTTACGACGCTGCGCAGCACCGCCGAATGATCGAGCCGTTTATGCATTCGGGATGCAGGAGCGTCAGAGCCGTACGCCTCCGAGATGCTGAGTGCCGGGGCGTTCTCGTACCCGTTCGCGATGATGCCCGGCAGCATGTTCGCGAGGCCGGGGCCCTTGATGGAGATGCTCGGTGTGACGACGCCTGTAGTACGGGCCGCAGCGCCGGCCATCAATGCAGCCGCCGCCTCGTGGCACGTCGGAAGATAGTGCACGCCGAGCTCTTCGAGCCTCGTGATCAGGCTCCAGGATGGACCGCTGCCGGTTACGCCGAACGCCAGGCGGGCACCGTTACCGGCGATCGCAGCCGCAAGCCCATCGATGATATCATTCATGCCGTGCCATCCGCGAAATGACTGCGGATACGCTCGCACGAGAACCGCAGGACAGTCTCGAGTGCATCCGGACTGAATCCTCCGATGTGCGGAGTTATGACCACGTGCGTGTTCTCTCCCGCGTACTGCACCAGCGGATCGTGCGCGATGTCAGGCTCGGCGGTGAGGACATCCAGACCGGCAGCGCGGAGACGGCCCTGCTTCAGTGCAGCGAGCAGTGCAGCCTCATCCACCACATCTCCGCGCGACGTGTTGATCAGGACGGCGCCCGGCCGCATCCGTGCAAGCTCCGCGGGACCGATCAGGTGACGGGTATCCTCGGTGAGCGGCACATGGATACTGAGAAAGTCCGATTCTGTGAGAACCGTGTTCAGGTCCACGAGGCGAATGCCCTCGGGCTCATCCTTCACGAACGGGTCGTACCCCAGGCAGTCCATCCCGAACGCAGTGGCGTAGCGGGCCATCCACCCGCCAATTCGCCCGCAGCCGACCAGGCCGAGCGTCCGGCCGCGCAGCATCATGCCGGGGTGGTGGTTGCGATCCCAGCCGCCTTCCAGCACCTCCGCCACAGCGCCGCGCAGCCCGCGTGCGCAAGCCATCAGCAGGAGCCAGGAATGCTCGGCGGCGGGCGTAATGTTGCGCAGGAAGTCGCGCTCGCCGCGCAGCGTGAGCAGCGGGATGCCGCGCGCTTCGAGCGCCGCCGCATCGATGTGATCAGCACCAGTCGTAGCAGTGACGATCAGTTTCAGCCGGGCCGCACGCGCGACACGGGCTGCATCGAAGCGAATGCGCATGTATGCGTCGAGCACGGCATCGCACGTCTTCAGCGCCGCGTCGACGGCCGCATCGTCGACCGCCCACACGACGTCGTATCCCGGCAGGGCCGCCCGTACCGTGTCGACCGCGTCGCCAGGGCCGAGAAACAATACCTGTGGTGAGATGGCCATCAGTACGTCAGGTGCTTTTCGATTGTGAGCGGTCGACTGGCGAGACTGTCGGCGACCTTGACTCCGGCGGTGCCATCGCCGTACAGCGAATCGGACTCGAACCGCCCGCGCGCAATGTGCGCTTCGACGGCGCACGCGATCTGTGTGCGGTCGTAATCGACATCCTGGACGTTCGAAGCACGCTCCCGGCCGAACTGGCGCGTACCGATGTTGACCGTCGGCACGCCGAGGTAGGAGCATTCACGGATACCGACGCTCGAGTTGCCGACAATGCAGTGGCTGTTGTAGACGAGCCGCAGGAAGTCCGTCGGCGTCATGTTCTTGAAGAAGTGAATGTTGTCCGGGCGCTCGATCTCGCGGAATGAGCGGATGGCGCCCGACGTGCCATCCGATCCGGCGTCGACGTTCGGCCAGAACCACAGTGTCGGCAGACCAATATCACGTACGGCGTGCAGCGTCTCCAGGACGTGACTGCGCGCGGCGGCATACTCCGTGGTCACCGGATGCTGCATGACTACGAGAAAGCCGTTCGATGAGAGGTCGACCGGCGCGCCGACACCGCCGTACTTCTCGAACGGATCAAAATCGAGCGCGGGCTGGTGCAGGATTTCGGCAGCCAGGTCGACCGAAGGACAGCCGGTTACGAACACGGTTTCCGGGCGCTCGCCCATCCGAATGACGCGCTCCGCTGCCTTCGCCGTCGAGACGAGGTGCAGATCCGCCAGCTTCGTCACTGCATGCCTTACTTTTTCATCAATCGAGCCTGTCACTTCCCCGCCCTGGAGGTGCGCGACAGGGATATTCATGTACGAGGCGGCCACTGCTGTGGCCAGCGTCTCGTATCGATCTGCCACGCTGACCACCACATCAGGGCGCAGGTTATCGAGTACTGTCGCCAGCTCGAGCAGGCCGAGACCCGTGGTCTTCGCCATACTCGTCAGGTTCTCGCCCTCCAGGACCATGTAGACTCTCGCAGCGATCTCAAAGCCGTCCCGCGCAATGATGTCCGCAGCAGTGCCATACCGCTCCAGGAGAGCGGAAGCGGCGACCACGAGCTGGAGCTCGAGGTCAGGATGTTCGTTGATCGCGCGCAGCGCGGTCTTTACACGGGCGTAGCTGGGGCGCGCAGTCACGACTACACAGACTTTACGCTTCATTTATCGATTCACTCCAGTCATTTCGTCTTCATGCGTGCGACGAGGTAGTCGGACCGGCCCGCCTCCTCGAGCCAGCTGCAGAAGGCGGCATCCGCCGCTCGTCCGACGGGGATCGCCCCCAGTCCGCTGGGCCGGCCGTCCCTCAGCCACACGATCATATTCGCGAGATCATATCGGTGCAGGAATCCAATGTCCACGACGTCGAAGCCGGCCGAGCCCGCGACCGATCGCACCGCGGCAGCATCCAGGTACCAGCGGTGGACGACGCGATAGAAGAACCTGCCGTAGGCTTCCGGCTGCACCTCAAGCAGCCAGTCGTTCGCGTTCGGTGTCGTGAGCACGAGCTCCCCGCCCGGTTTCAGCATCCTCCTGGCATCCCTCAGGAAGGCGACGGGGTGCTCGACATGTTCGATGACGCTGAAGCAGCATGCGAGGTCGACCTGGCCACGCAGTTCGTCCGGCACGTCGGTGCAGTAGTGGAAAACATCGTGACCACCGGCGCGCAACGCTTCGTGGTAGTGCTGTGCGGGCTCGATGGCGATCGTGCGCGACGCGACACCGCGCAAGAGATCCAGCAGCGCGCCCGCACCGCTGCCGATGTCGGCGACGACCGCGCCGCGCAGGGCGGCAATGTCGAGCAACTTCAGCTTGGCGACCTGCTCGCCGTCATGCAGCTCCCGGAACGCTGCGACCGAGCTGCCTCCATCCACCAGCCTCCGATACTCGACAGACTCGTAGTTCACTGCCGGAGCGGACTCAAGAAAGGCTGAACTGCATGACGTGCACTTCAGGACGCGATGCGCCTCTTCGGTGTAACTGCCAAACCGTCCCGTCCGGATCGGGCCATTGTAAACTTCGGCGCCGGACCGGCCGCCACAGATGTCGCACAGGATGGCGACCGATCTTGCACGGCTCATGCCTGGTCCGGCTCCAGGTCGTCCTCCGAGAGGAGTGTATTTTCTGCGACATCGCGGCGCAGACGGCGGCCAGTGAGCTCAGCGAGCCGTGAGGCGGGAATGCCCGAACCCGGCTTGCGGAGCGCGAGGTGTTCCGGACCGAGCACCGTTCCCGCACCGAGGTCCGTGCGAGTGACGACGCTGCGCGTGAAAATGGCGCGCAGTGGCGCTGCATCCGCGGCCGCGGCATCCTTTTCGACAGGACTGGCGAGCATGCGCTCGATGAAACGGACGCCGGTCGTGAGCTCCCGCAGCTCCGCCGTCGTTACGGACGCGGACACGTCGGGGCCAAACATCTCGCGGCTCATGGTCACGTGCACCTCAAGTACGTTTGCGCCGAGTGTGACGGCCGCGAGTGACGGGAACACGGTTCCAGAGTGGTCCGATAGGCCGACCGGGCAGTCGTATCGGCGGCGCAGCTCCTCGATAACGTTCAGACCCACGCGTTCTGGTGGACACGGATAGGCAGTCGTGCACTGCAGCACTGCCAACCGGTTGCCGGCGCTGCGCACCCGAGTCACTGCGCGGTCGAGCTCCGCATAGCTGCTCATGCCAGACGAGATGAGGAATGGCAGGTCAGTCGCCATCATGTCAGCCAGCAGCGACTCGTTGGCGACTTCACCGGACGCCACTTTCCACGCAGGCACGCCAACCTGCATGAGCAGCTCGACGGCCTCTGATGAGAACGGTGAGCTCAGGAACAGCACGCCCCGCTCGTCCGCGTGCTCACGCAGACCAAGCCACTGCTCGAGCGAGAACTCCATGCGTCTCCAGTAATCGAAGCGCGTCTCGTCCTGGCGGCTGAACTTCACCCGCCAGGGCTCGGAGGGAGTACTCTCGGCTGCGGCAATGTGCGTCTGGAACTTCACGGCATCGGCGCCCGCGTCGGCGGAGGCATCAATAAATGCGTGCGCCATGCCCAGGCTGCCATCGTGCGCCTGCGCGACCTCGGCGATGATCAGACACGGTGCGCCCGGACCTACATCGCGATCGAGTATCCGGAAGGTCGTCATGAGTCAGGCCGCACGACCGAGTGTTCAAGCACCATCATCAGGTAATCACTGTACCGACTGCCCTTCATCTGCCCGGCGAGCGCGCGGAGATGCTGACCATCAATGAACCCCATTCTGTAAGCCACCTCCTCCGGACACGCCACCTTCAACCCCTGCCTCTTCTCGATGGTCTCTACGAACGACGCGGCCTCCTGAAGAGACTCGTGGGTCCCCGTATCGAGCCAGGCCATACCACGCCCCATCAGCTCCAGATGCAGGTCGCCGCGCTGAAGATAGGAGCGGTTTACGTCCGTGATCTCCAGCTCGCCGCGGGCAGAGGGTTCCAGGTCCCGGGAGATCGCCACGACGTCGTTGTCATAGAAGTACAAGCCGGTAACGGCGTAATGGGACTTTGGACGCGCCGGTTTCTCCTCGATGCCCAGGACGCGCCGCTCGTCGTCGAACTCCACCACGCCGTACCGCTCCGGGTCCTTCACGTAATAGCCGAAAACGGTTGCGCCGCTGGTCCGCCGCGCCGCTCTCTGCACCAGTTCGGAGAGGCCGTGACCGTAGAAGATGTTGTCGCCGAGCACGAGAGCAACGCTCTCGCTGCCGATGAAGTCCGCACCGATGATGAACGACTGGGCGAGGCCTTCGGGCCGCGGCTGCTCCGCGTACGACAGCCGGATACCCAGAGCAGCGCCGTCTCCCAGCAGCTCCTCGAACCGCGGCAGATCGCGCGGCGTCGAGATGATCAGGATGTCGCGGATGCCCGCGAGCATGAGAGTCGACAGGGGATAGTAGATCATGGGCTTGTCGAACACCGGCAGGAGCTGCTTGCTGACAACGCGCGTGATCGGATAGAGCCGCGTGCCCGCGCCACCGGCGAGGATTATCCCCTTCATGCGTCCGCCAGGCCGAGCCGCTCGCGTCGGTAAGCGCCGGACTGAACGCGCTCACCCCACTCGGGGTTCTCGAGATACCAGGTCACGGTCTTGCGCAGCCCCTCGTCGAAGGTGTGGCGCGGACGCCAGCCGAGCTCGCCCTCGATCCGCGATGGGTCAATCGCATAACGGTGGTCATGGCCGGGTCGATCCATGACGAACTCGATCAACTCCGATCGCGGGCGAGCGAGCGGCGGCGCCAGCTCGTCGACCAGAGCGCAGATGTCGCGCACCACATCGATGTTGCGACGCTCGCCGTGGCCGCCAACCAGATATGTCTCTCCACTGCGGCCGCGTTCGAGCACGGCGAGGAGCGCATCGACATGATCGTCCACGTAGAGCCAGTCACGCACGTTTTCGCCCTGACCATAGACTGGCAGCGGCTTTCCTTCGAGCGCGTTCAGAATCATGAGCGGGACCAGCTTCTCCGGGAACTGATACGGTCCGTAGTTGTTCGAGCAATTCGTGACCAGCACCGGCAGACCGTAGGTGTGGGACCAGGCACGGGCAAGGTGGTCGGAGGCGGCCTTGCTCGCCGAGTACGGCGACCTCGGGTCGTACGGCGTATCCGCGTCGAACCGGCCATTTGCGCCCAGCGTTCCAAAGACCTCGTCGGTCGACACGTGCAGGAAGCGGAAGGCGTCCTGCACCTCATCGGGCGCGGTCGCGAGATAGGCGCGCGCCGCCTGGAGCATCGTGAAGGTGCCGACGATGTTGGTCTGGACGAATGCTGCGGGCCCGTCAATGGAACGATCCACGTGCGATTCGGCGGCGAGGTGGATGAGGGCACGTGGGCGGTGCATCTCGAACAATGCCGCCACGGTCCGGCTGTCACAGATGTCCACCTGCTCGAATGTGAAGCCGGGCCGCTCGCTGACCTCGGCGAGGGAATCGAGGTTCCCGGCATACGTCAGTTTGTCGAGGACCACTACCGGACGGTCGTCCCGGACCAGGCGTCTCACGAGCGCGGAGCCGATGAACCCCGCGCCGCCAGTGACGAAGATAGGAGCTTCCATCGCTGTGGCTATTCCGAGACCGGAGGTGGCGTCGAACGCATCGGCTCAGACCGTCGCCGGTGCGGATCGGAAGGATTCGAGCGCATCCACCAGGCGCTCGGCGGCCTTTCCGTCCCAGCCTTCGGGGCAGTTATCGCCAACGGGCCGGCGCGGCCGCGCGAGCGCCTCCTCGAAGGCCCGGATCAGACCGTCTACGGTGAGCGGCCACGGGGCGAGACGGTTGGTTCCCTGCTCGATCGTTATCGGGCGCTCCGTCTGCTCACGCAGTGTGACGCATGGTACGCCGAGCACCGTCGTCTCCTCCTGCAGCCCGCCGGAGTCTGTGAGGACAACACGCGCACCGTCAGTTACGGAGAGCATCTCCAGGTATCCGAGCGGCCCGGTGGCAGTGAGCGGTGCGAGCAGGTCGCCCAGGCCGAACGCCTCGGCCCGCTGCCGCGTCCGCGGATGCATCGGCAGCACTACGGGCATGCACTCTGCAATCTGCGCCAGTGCCTGCAGGCACGTGCGAAGCGCATCCGGTTCATCCACGTTCGACGGACGATGCAGCGTCGCCGCGACATATCCGTCCCGCTCCAGCCCAAGCGCTGCCGCGTGATTCCGCTCACGTGCGGCCTCGACCCGCAGCAGAAGCGTATCGATCATGACGTTGCCGACGAACCGGACGCGGCTCTCCTCGATGCCTTCGGCGGCGAGGTTCGCATGCGCATCCCGGCTGGGCGTAAGCAGAAGATCGGAGCACCGGTCCGTCAGAACGCGGTTGATCTCCTCCGGCATGCGCCAGTCGTGGCTGCGGAGGCCGGCTTCCAGATGAGCGAGACGGGTGCCAAGCTCCGGCTTGAGCTTCACCGTGACGAGCGCAGCGCCCAGCGTAGAGTTCACGTCGCCCGGGACGACTACCCAGTCCGGCCGGGCCTCTATGAGCACCGGCTCGAAGCGCTCCATGATGCGCGCGGTTTGAACTGCATGACTGCCGCCGCCCACGCCCAGGAAGTGGTCGGGAGCGCGGATGCCCAGATCGTCGAAGAATGCCTGGGACATACTCGTGTCGTAGTGCTGCCCGGTATGGACCAGCACCGTCTCATGTCTCTGCTTCTCGAGCTCAGCTACGACCGGAGCGATCTTCATGAAGTTCGGGCGCGCGCCCGCAACGACCATGACCTTCATCGGCCCCCGTAGAATTCGCTGATGCTCCTGACGACGTGCGTCAGCTGTTCGTCCTCGAGCTCTGGATAGACCGGCAGCGCGAGCGTCTCGCGTGCAGCCGCTTCGGAATGCGGTAGATCGCCTTCGCAATAGCCCAGTTCCGCGAAGCACTGCTGCAGATGAAGAGGGACCGGATAGTAGATCTCCGTGCCGATATCGTACGCCCTCAGATGCGCCTGAAGGGCATCACGATCCGGAGCACGAATCACGAACTGGTTGTAGATATGCCCGGGTTCGTCCTGCGGCACCGTAACGCGACCATCGAGCCCGAATTCTGCGAAGAGGTCGCGATACCGGGCGGCGTTCTGACGGCGGGCACTCGTCCAGCCGTCGAGATGCCGGAGCTTGACGCGCAGCACAGCGGCCTGAAGCGCGTCCAGCCGGAAGTTGCCCCCGACGATCGAGTGGAAGTATTTCGGCTCCATGCCGTGCATACGCAGCATGCGCAGCACATGAGCGTACTCATCGCTGTTGCTGACGGTCATGCCGCCATCACCAAAACCGCCCAGGTTCTTGCTCGGGAAGAACGAATAGCACCCCATATCGCCGACCGAGCCCGCCTGCCGGCCGTATTCGTCGGTCGCACCGATCGCTTGCGCCGCGTCCTCGATGACGGCGACATCGCGGCGATGCGCAGCCGCCATAATGGCATGCATATCGGCCATGCGGCCGTACAGGTGAACGGGAATGATGGCCTTCGTTCGGCTGTTCAGCGCGGCCTCAGCCGCATCCGGATCGATGTTGAACGTGACAGGATCGATGTCGATGAAAACCGGCTTGGCCCCGAGCCGCGCGATCACGCCGGCAGTCGCGAAGAAGGTGTAGCTCGGTACCACGACCTCGTCGCCAGGTCCTACGTTCAGAGCCATCAATGCAGCAAGCAGAGCATCCGTTCCGGATGACATGCCCACGGCGTGCTGCACGTCGCAATGGGCAGCAACCTCCTGCTCGAAGGCGGTGACCTCGGGTCCCAGGATGAAGTACTGCGACTCGACTACCCGTGCCACAGCCGCGTCGATGTCGGCTCTGATGGAGCCATACTGCGCCTTCAGGTCCAGCAGAGGCACGCTCACCATGACTCTATTCTGTACTGCCATGTCCCGTTCTCATCGGTCCGCCTGGAATGTCATGGCCACGGCCAGTCAGGGCTTGCGCGAGGAGCTGCCAGTCCGCTCACCCGTACCTGTCTGTGACGACGTTGTATTGTAGGCGTATTGCGTTACTCAATCCACCCCCGCACGGGTCCTGGCTCTGCCTGGACGAGCTCATTCGTTTCGAGGAGCAAGTCCTGCCGTCCGAGGACAACCTCGGGAGCTCTTACTGGCGCGAGCGCGCTGGAACCCCTACCACGGTGGCTCCTTCGGGAACCGAACGTGTCACACACGCCCCCGCACCCACGACGGCGTCCGCACCGATCACGAGGGGCTGCTCTGCGGACCCATTGATGATCGTGGCGCCGGTGCCGACGTACGCACGCCGTTGTATATGAACCCTGCCGGATACGTGCACGCCTGGTGCCAGGGTCACGTAGTCCTCCAGGACGACGTCATGCCCAATGGTGCAGTCCAGATTGATGTGGACGTGATCGCCGAGGCGAATGTTGGTGGTGAGGATGCATCCCGCACAGATGATCACCCCGTCGCCGATGCTGACCCACCGGGACGTTTCGATGCGCGGGTGAAGAAGTGCGGGGAAATGCCACCCGGCGTCTGCGGCCCTCATTACCAGTCGCTCCCGGACAGCCGGAGATCCGACGGCGACCACCATCGCTCGGCTGGAGCTCAGGCTGGCAGCCGCATCCAGGCTGGTAACAGGGATCTCGTTGACGAGGGCGCCGTGGGCAGCCTCATCATCATTGATGAAGCAGGTGACGACCGACCTGGGTGACGTGATGGTCTCCGCCAGCCACGCTACCTCCCTCCCGAAGCCGCCATGTCCCCAGATGACGAGGTCCTCAATCTGCGTTGACACCCACGCTCCCGATTGCCGTTTGACAGCCCAGGGTGTAAGTCGGACGAACCCGCCACACTGGATGACTGTCTGGATTTCAGCCTCATGCGGAACTGGCTGTTCAGACCTCGATGCGCTCCCCGTCCGATACCACATGAACTTCAGCCGGCCACCCGCCTTCGCGAACCAGAATCGGGACTTCGGCGCGATCGAGCTGCGGATACACGTGCGTCACCAGCAGCCGACGCGGCAGCGCGACGCGCGCCATTGCCGCCACCTGCGAAGGCGTAAGGTGACTCGCCATCGGCTCGTCCTCCGGGAGGGAGCACTCCGTCAGCAGGACATCGGCCGCCTGCGCGAACACCGCGACCTCGTCACTGAAGCCGGTGTCGCCCGTGTAGCAGAATGACCGGCCGGAGACCTCCAGCCGGAACGCGATCGACCGGTCCGTGTGCGGTGTGCGGCGAGCGCTGATCTCCGCGACGTCGTTCAGGCGCACTTCCGCCAGGTCGCTCAGCTCCTGAATGTCGAGCTCGAACGGTGGCTCGCTGATATGGTCGCCGAACAGCTTCGCCATCCGCACCAGCTTGCGCTTCGTACCCTTCGGTCCGAAGACGGTCAGCGGTGCAGTGCGCTGCGGCCGCATGCCATGCTTCCACGCGAAGAACAGCATCGGCACATCGCCGATATGATCGTTATGGAAATGCGTGAGGCAGAGATGCGTGATCGTCTGCCAATCGAGTCGGAGCCGGGCCATGTTGTGGACCACGCCCGGCCCGCAGTCGAACAGCATGCGCAGGCCGTGGCCCTCCAGCAGGAAGCCGGAGCAGACACGGTCCGGTTCGGGAGCGGCAGTACCGGTACCAATGCAGGTCAGGATCATGATCCTCGTTCTACTTCCCCGTCTCGATGTCCTTCGCCCATTCCCGGTTCTCCTCGTACCAGTCGACTGTGCGGCGGAGGCCTTCCCTCAAATCCGTGCGCGGCCGCCAGCCAAGCAGCGAAGCCGCCTTATCGATGTTGGCCCATGTCGCGCGCACGTCCGCCTTGTGCGCCGGGGAATACTCGAGCTTTGCCGGCTGTCCGGTAGCCTCTTCGATCAACGCAATCATCTCGCTCAGCAGCGACGGCTCGTCCGAACCGAGATTCACGATCTCGTAGCCCACTTTCTGGAGCCCGGCAATCGTGCCGCGCGCCACATCCTCCACAAACGTGAAATCGCGTTCCTGAGTGCCATCCCCGAAAACATGCACCGTGCGACCTTCCCGGATCCACTGAACGAAGCGGAATGGAGCCATGTCGGGACGGCCGGCCGGACCATAAACGGTGAAGTAACGGAACACCGTGACGTCCAGACCGTGGAGGTAATGGTACGTGTAGCACATCGCTTCGGCTGCCTTCTTGGTAGCCGCATAGGGCGAGAGCGGACGATCCGTGTTGGCGGTCTCCACGAAGGGTCGTGCGTTGTCACCGCCATAGAGCGATGACGTAGAGGAGAGCACGAACTTCTCGACACCGTGCTTAACACACAGGTCGAGGAGGTTCAGAGTCGCCGTGTTGTTCGCGTCGTTGTAAATCCACGGATTCTCGACCGACGGACGAACCCCGGCACGCGCAGCAAGGTTGAGCACTGCGTCATACCCTCGCGCTTCACGGAACAGCTGGCCCAGGCGGTCACGGTCGAGCAGATCGAGGTGTTCGAACCTGAACCCTTCCCTCCTCTCCAGTTGGTCCAGCCTCCACCGCTTGAGTCTGACATCGTACGCGTCATTCAGATTGTCGATGCCGATTACGTCCTGCCCGGCATCGAGCAGCTGTGCGGCGACGTTCGAACCAATGAACCCGGCAGTGCCTGTGATGATGTACCGACCCACGCTCAACCCTGCGCGTCGGCGGCGACGCGGTGGTGCCCGTTCGCGGCAGTGGTGGCCCAGCCATGCGGTCGACGCGCCATCTCCCCCGGATCGGCCACGGCGCCGGACAAAGAGATAATTCGCGCCTTCCCGGTAACGCGGCGCATGGCACCCCGTGTGTCCAGGACTACTTCTGCCTGATCAGCGACACGCTGATAATCGACCTCCGAGTGGTCGGTTGTAATGAGGACGAGGTCAGCGGCCTGAAGCACTTCGTTCGTAAGCGGGGCGCTGTGCAGTGGCAAATGATCAAGCTCCGTATACCCATCATCCAGAATCACGGAACAATGCGGATCGTGATACGCGACGTCCGCTCCCTTCTCCTGGAGAAGGCGCATGACGTCCAGGGCGGGACTCTCCCGGATATCATCAAGGTCCTTTTTGTAGGCGACGCCGAGCACGAGTACCCGCGCGCCATGCAGTGCCTTACCGCGCTGGTTCAGCGCATCGTTGGCCTTGCGGACTACGAACTGTGGCATCTCCGAGTTGATGTCGCTGGCGAGGTCGATCATGCGCGTCTTGAAATGCAGCGTCCGCATCTTCCACGAAAGATAGTGCGGGTCGAGAGGGATGCAGTGACCGCCGAGACCTGGTCCGGGCGTAAACTTCATGAACCCGAAAGGCTTCGTGGCAGCGGCATCGATGACGTTCCAGACGTCCACACCAAGGCGGTCACACACCTGAGCCAGCTCGTTGACCAGCGCAATATTGATCATGCGGAACGTGTTCTCGTAAACCTTCACGAGCTCGGCGGCTTCCGCACTCTCGACCGGAACCATGTGCTCGAACACGTTCGAGTAAAACGCGTAGCCGACCTGCATGCATGCTTCGGTTACACCCCCAAGAACCTTCGGCGTGTTCTTGGTTCCCCATACGGGGTTGCCGGGGTCCACCCTTTCAGGGCTGAAGCACACAAAGAAGTCCTCACCCGCCTTGAGGCCCCCCTCCTCGAGCAACGGGAGCAGCACATCACGTGTAGTCCCCGGGAACGTGGTACTTTCCAAAATCACGATCTGGCCGGGCCGCAGGTGCTGAGCAGTCAGTCGCGCTGCGCTGAGGATGTAGGACAGATCCGGATCCTTCGTCTTGCTGAGCGGTGTCGGGACGCAAATGGAGATCACATCGCACTGCGACATCAGTGACATATCCGTTGTGGCCATCAAGCGCTTCTGTTTGACGAGGCCGGCAACACTGTCACTCGATACGTCCTGGATATGGCTGGTGCCGGCGTTCACGGCCCCCGCGATGATCTCGGATATCTCAAATCCGATCGTTCTGTAGCCACTTCTGCCGATCTCGACTGCCAGGGGAAGCCCGACATACCCGAGACCGATCACTCCGGCCACGGCGGTGCGTGTCTCGATCGACTTCATGACCCGCGATCGTATTGCAGCCGCGTCGCTGACGCTCATTTCAGTTCCTTTTGTTATCATGCTTCCAGCGTTTCAGACGGCCGCGCCGTTACCGCTCACACCCTCGAGCACATCGTCCAGCTTGACGCCGACAATGGAGCTGATGCCCGGCTCCTCCATGGTGACGCCGTAGAGCCAGTCGGCGGCTTCCATGGTGCGCGGGTGGTGCGTGATGACGACGAACTGCGTGCGCTCCTTGAATGTCTGGAGCATGCCGATGAACCGGCCGATGTTGGCCTCGTCCAGCGGCGCGTCGACCTCGTCGAGAACGCAGAAGGGGCTCGGCTTCACCAGATAGATCGCAAACAGCAACGCCAGTGCCGTGAGCGCGCGCTCGCCGCCTGAGAGCAGGTGGATACGCTGGGTCCGCTTGCCGCGCGGCGAGGCGCTGATGTCGATCGGCGACTCCAGTGGATCCTCGCTATCTTCAAGCCTGATATCGCATTCGCCGCCCTCGAAGAGGGTCTGGAACGTCGTCTGGAAGTTCTCGCGGATCGCGTTGAACGTCTCGTTGAAGAGGTCCTTCGCGGTCTTGTTGATCTCCCGAATGGCCTGCTGCAGATCGTCGCGGGCCTTCACCAGATCGTCGCGCTGGGTCGTCAGGAACTCCAGCCGCGTGCTCTCCTCGGCGTACTCATCCATCGCGAGCATGTTGATCGGACCAAGCCGCTCGATGTCCGCCGTGACTGCGTTGAACTCGCCCTTCATGACGTCGATATCCATGTCGAGCGGCGTCGCCTCCTCGACCAGCTGCTCATACGGCTTCGCCCACTCCGCCTCCAGCCTCTCGCGGACGCGACGGTCGGCCGCGTCGGCCTCCGTGCGCTGGATCTCCAGGCGGTGGCGGAGCTCGCTGCGCTCTTCGGTGGAGCGACGCAGCGTGCGCACCTGCGCCTCGAGCGACATCGCCGCATCCGCCGCCGCCGCGAGTGCCTCGTCGAGGCGGCGCAGCTCAACGGAGACCTCGTCGCGCTGTGCGAACAGCTCCTGGAGCCGGTCGCCGGCGCCCGTGCTGACGCCGGCCAGCATGTCGAGGGAGGAGACGTGCTCCTGCTCCTCCAGGTTCAGCTGATCGAGACGGTGCGTTGCGTTGTGCAGGTCCTGCTTCGCCTGCGCGATCCGCCGGTCGAGCGCGGTCAGCGTACCCTCGGCGCGGGCATGCGCCACGCGCAGCTCCGCTTCCTCGTCGCGCACCTCTTCCCAGGCCGCTTCACGTTCGGCAAGCGACTCGGTGGCCTGCTGCCACTGCACCCGGTGCTCGCCCAGGCCGCGCTCGAGGTCCGTGCGCGATGTGCGCGCGGTCTGCGCGTCGCCGCGCGCGCGTTCGATCAACGCACGCAGGTCGGCGCGGCGCCGCTCCAGTTCCTCGCGCGCCTTGTCGGCGCGGCCGCGCTGTCCAGCCCGCGTCGCCTCATCGGCGTTGGCACGCTTCAGCTCCAGGTCCGTTGACTGAATCAGGGAGCGCAGCTCGCGGAGCGCTTCATCCGCGTCGTGGATGCGGTCCGCGATCCCGTCGCGCGCGGCGAGCCGGGCATCACGCTCTTCCGCCGCGTGTTCGGCCTCACGGCGCAGTCGCTCGAGCCGCTCGTGCCGACCGATGAGCATCGGCTCGCTCGGCGGCGTGCCGGCGAACTCGAGGACCTCGATCAGCGCTTCCAGCTTCGGGAGGGCGTCCCGCGGTATGAGGGCTACTGTGCCCTGAACGAATGCGGGAGCGGGAGCGGGATCGTGTTCGTGTGCGGGAGCGGGAACTGCGGCGCCTTTCCCGATCCCGAGCCCGGACACGCTCCCGCTCCCCATCCCGAATTCGTTCGTCGAATGCGCCGCGACCCATTGGCGTACCTGTGCGGCCGCGTCGCGGTCACGCACCACGAGCGCCTGGAGCAATGAGCCGAGCGCGCCTTCGACGGCGGCGGCGCGATCCTTCGGCAGGTTCAGGAACTCGGCGACGGGACCGACGAGGCCATCGATATTGCCGCGGTCGTTCAACGCCGCGGCGACGGCGGGCGCGAAGCCCTGGTATTCGCGCTCGATGGTTTCGAGGGCGGCCACCTGCGAGCCCAGCCGGTTGGCGTGGTCCTCGGCGGCCGAGAGCGCGCGCTTCGCTTCGAGCTCGGCCTCGCGCAGGCCGGCAATGTTCTGTTCGTAACCCTCGCGCTGCGCGCTCAGCTCCTCGATGCGCTCCTCGAGCTGACGGGCCTGTTCGGCGAACAGGTCGCGCTGCTCCTCGAGCTGGGCGAGGTGCGCGAGGATCTCGGACTCCTCGTCGTCGAGCTGCTCGAGGCGCTCCTGGGCGTCGTGCGCCCGGGCCTCGGCACCCGCCGCGTCCGCCTCCATGCGCGCGAGCTGGCGCGTCAGGTCGTTCTCGCGGGAGCGCGCCTCCTCGTCCGCACGTCGCACTTCCGTGACTTCCTGGCGCAGCACGCTCTGGCGCTCCTGCACCTCGAGCACGCGCTGGCCGAGCGACTCGACGACGCCCGCCTGGCCGCCGCGTTCGTGCCGGACTTCCTCGACCTCCGCCTCGAGTGTGGCGATGCGCACATGGAGCTCGTCGCGTTCCGTGCCGATCTGGACGATGCGACGCTCGGCATGCGCGCGCCGCTCCGCCGCGACCGCCAGCTCGCGCTCGCGCTCGGCTATCATGCGCGAGATCTCCTGGTGCCTCTCCGCGACCAGATTCCGCTCGCGTCCTGCTTCCGTCGACTCGATGCGACGCTGCTCGAGCTCCGCCTCGGCGGTGGACAGCGCCGCGCGGGCCGCGGGCTCGTCGCGCGTCAGGTCCTCGAGTACGCGTGCCGTCTCGTCGAGCGTGCGCCGGACGCGCTCGAGCTCGGCGCGGGCGACGGACACCTCCAGGTCCAGCCGGCGACGGCGCAGCTCCTGATATTTCTCGGCCTTCGTGCGCTGGCGGGCGAGACTCCTGACCTTCGTGGTCACCTCGGAGACGAGGTCCTCGAGGCGCGACAGGTCGTTCTCCGCTCCTTCCAGCCGGCGCTGCGCGGACTTGCGACGGTCCTTGTAGCGGCCGATGCCGGCGGCCTCCTCGAACATGTGGCGCCGCTCTTCCGCGCGATCGGACAGGATCGAGTCGACCATGCCCTGCTCGATGACCGTGTAGCTGTTCGCGCCGAGGCCCGTATCGCGGAACATGTCGAGGATGTCGCGCAGGCGGGTCGACTGGCGGTTCAGGAGGTAATCGCTGCCGCCCTCGCGGAAGACGACGCGCCGGATCTCGACGTCCTTGTGCGGCATCGCGAGCCGCTGCTCCGAGTTGTCGAACTCGAGCGCGACCTCGGCGCGCGCGAGCGGGCGTCGCTGAGTGGTGCCCTGGAAGATCGCCTCTTCCATTTTCGAGCCGCGGATCGCGGACGCGCGCTGCTCGCCGAGGACCCAGCGGATCGCGTCGCTGATGTTCGACTTGCCGCAGCCGTTCGGCCCCACGATGGCGGTGATGCCGTCATGGAAATGCAGCTCGGTGCGGTCTGCGAAGGATTTGAACCCCTGCAGGGTGAGACGACGAAGCTTCATGGATTACTGCTGCCCGTTCGTGTTGCGAGGGAGTCGCCTGTCGTCACGCTGTCCCCCTCCGTGCTGATGAAGTCTGCTGCCATGACATTGCCCGTGCGCGTGACCAGCGAGTCGCGGATGCCCGCCGACTGCAGCATCTGCCGGATGATCGCCGCTTCCGCCGCAGTGCTGAAACCGCCGACGTAAAGCCTGTAGAGCGGTGCGCTGTCCGCGGCCGTGCCCTGGAGCACATAGCCTGGAATGTCGAGACGGCGCAGGATGTCGTTCTGCTCCTGCGCGCTCTCGACCGTGCCGTAGTCGCCGATCAGGAACGCGAGCGGTGTAGCCCGTACATCCGTGGGCGTCGGTCCCGTCTTGTGACCACGCGCGATCAGCGTATCGCGCAGGGCGAGCGCGGCCGTCGAATCCGGCACCGGACCCGCCATGACGTGATAGAACATGGTGCCCTCGCGCTCGAGCGGCTCTACGTGAAACAGCAGCTCCGGCTCGATCTCCGAGAGGTCGGTCACCCGGTTCAGCGCCACCAGCAGCTCGCGGTGCGCCTCGATCGCGACGACGAAGGGTAACGCATTCGCGGCCGTCGGTGCAGCCGGAGCCGCCGGCTCCGGCGGTGTCACGGCAGCCGGCGGCTCCTCGCTTTCCACACGGCCGCCCAGGAAATGCCATGCACCGGCGAGCAGGCTGGCCAGGAAGACGACGCCCACCGTCCAGAGCACGGGACGACGATAGCGCGATCGCGGCTGCCGCGGCGGCGGCGCCTTCGCCGGCTGGCGCGGCGCGGCCTCCGTCGGTTGGAGATCCGCGGCGGCGGGAGCCGGCGGGCGGGTGTCGTCGAGCGCCGCGCTGGCGACGGCTGCGTCCGCGGCGTGCGGGGCGGCGGCAGCGTCCGCGGCGGCAGCGTCCGCGGCGGCAGCGTCCGCGGCGGTGGCGTCCGCGGCGGCGGGAGCGTCCGCGGCAGGAGCGTCCCCGATGGCGCGTTCGTCCGGGGCGGTGCCCGCGTGCGCAATGGCCGCTCCCTCTGTCATGGCGGCTGTCCCGTATGCTTCGGCAGCGGCGGCCTCGGCCGCCCGGTCGGCCGCTGCCGCCGCTGCGACGCCGGGAATGCCATGAGCGGCAGGTGCGGCGCCGGCGAGGCGGGCAGCGCGCTGGCGTTCCTGGATCTCGTGGGCAAGGACGTCGCGCGCGGACGGGTCGTTCTCGAGCCGCTCCTCGAGCTCTTCCTCCTCCCGGGCTGCAACTTCAGCGACACTATCGGCGGGGGTGGCTTCGGGTGCGGCAGTATCGGCGGGGCCGCGGCTGACCGGAACTTCGGGCTCGGCCGAATCGGCGGCGCTGGTGCCGATGCCTGCGTCGCCAGCGGCGGGCTCGGCTGCATGCGGAGTGCCGATACTGATGCCGCCATTGTCCTGTGCGGCCGTCTGCTCGGCCTCCCGGGCACCGATCTCCAGCGATTCCAGGACCTCCGCCTCAGTGACACCTTCGGCAGCGGTCTCGACGGCCGCCTCATGGTCGGTGATGGTGGAATCAGTGGGCTCGTCAATCGGACCAGCCACGACCGCGGAGTCGTCGTCGAAGTCAGCCATCATCTCCGGCGGGGCGCTCTCCGTCGCCGGTAGATCGTCCTCCGTCGGCCGTGGTTCCGGAGCCAGGGGTGCAGCTGCGGGCGCCACTGCCGGTGTAAGGATGCCGAGCACCGCATAGGGGTGGCGCAGACGTTCCACCACGTCCCGGCCCTCGCCCGCCTCTGCAAGCACCAGCACCGCGCCCGCCCACTCCACCACCGCCTCGACGCCGTCGGCATCCGAGGGCACCCAGGCCAGCAGCGTACCACGCCGCGCGGCGACTTCCAGCAGCACACGACTCCAGCCGTCGTGCCGCAGAATGGCCCCTGGATCAGGAGTGTAGCTGCCCGCGGGCAGGATGTCGTACGTCCCCGCGGCTCCTGTGCCTATCACCCGGCTGACGGAAATGCCGTATTCGATGAGGTCGATCACGCCCTCGTCATTGGCGATCCCCGCCTCCTCGTGGAGCGTCGGACGATCCAGGTCGAGGTCGGCCAGGAGCACGCGTCGCGGGCCGCGCCACCGGGCAGCCAGCGCCGCCGCGGCCCGGGCGCCCCACCCCGACGCACGTGCGCCGGGGGCCACCACCAGCGCGACTGCGGTCAGCGCAGCGGCAGGGCCTCCGATCAGCTCATCGAGCACATGGGAATCGATACCGTCCGCGAACGGGAACGGCACCTCAACGGGCCACAAACCCAAGCTTAAACGGGGTCAAAGTCGGGGTAACTACGGGACGGGGTAATGTAGCTTTTGGCGGGGAGCGGCGCGAGGTCGGAGAGGACGTTTTGGAGCGGTGCGTTCCCGGCACGTGCCCGGGTCGCGTCGTTCGAGGCTTACGCCGCCGCGCACGGTTTGACGCCACCCACGGCCACTGACGGCGCCCTATTGAGCCACAGCGCCCCCTCCTACGGCGCCGGAGGCGCCGCGGCGGCAGGCTGATGGCGCGGTGAAGCCCGCTCGCGGCCGCGCCGAAGGCGCGCCGTTTCAGATGCTCGAAGCCGTTGGGCGCCCGTGACGTGGCGTCTCGGAGCCGCGAAGCAGGGCTAGAAGCTCGGGCCGAAGCTGAACGAGAGCATCCCGCTGCGGTCCGCACGGTTCACAGGCCAGGCGTAGTCCAGGCGCAGGACCGTGTAGAACACGTTGATGCGCAGGCCGAGTCCGTAGCTGAACAGCGGTTCCCGCACCAGGAACGGATCCTCGCCCGCCTTACGGTCCCAGGTGATAGAGACGTCGTGACTCGCGCCCGCAGCGCAGTTGTCAGCACGGCTGTAGTCCGTGATCGCGCACACGCGGCCATCCCACGCCATGCCGCCATCGAAGAACGCGACGGCGTCCACCGGCGGGAAGCTGCCGAGGAAGCCGATCTGCAGCTCGGTGATGATCGGGAAGCGCACCTCGGCATTGACGAACGCTGCGCTCGCGCCGACCAGCTGGTCGCGGACGGGACAGCGCGAGAGCGACGTCCGCTCGCCCCAGTGCCGCGAGTCCTCGCACTCACCGCTCGATGGCTTGAACGAGTTGTAGTCGTAGCCGCGGATGTAGTAGGGGCTGCCCCAGTAGAGCCCGAAGCGCTCTGCCTCACCGCCGAACCGGCTCAGCCCGACGAAACGCGTCGCAAATACGACCTTCTGCTTCCAGTTCGCGTAGTTCCGGAAGTCGACGAGCGCCTCGTTGAACCGTATGTCACCGAACGTGCGTGACAGCTGGATACGGTAGCGACGGCCGACGACCGGACCCGTCCAGCCGAACAGCGAGTTGTCGAATACCATCGCGACCTCCGGCTGGGCATACGAGAAGCCCGCCGACGACTGGTCGATCTCGATCGGCTTGAATGTGCGCGTGTCATAGCCGCGATACAGGATGTCGCTCTGGTAGTTGACCCCCGTCATGTTCAGCTCGACGCGGCGGAACGTGCTGAACGGATACGACAGACCGACCTGGCCACCGCGGATCACGTCGCGCAGGAAGATGTTCGCCGCGACCTCGCGCTGCTCGCCGCCGATGTCGAGCGGGAAATATCCGCCGCCGACGTAGCGATAGAGCGGCACCTGCCAGAGCGCAGCGCTCAGGTTCATACGGCGCTTCAGGAATGTGTACGCGCTGAAGAAACTGGCATCGGACAGCGATCCGTTGATGCTGCCCGAAACCATGAGGTTGTGGTTGCCGAGCATGTCCGACAGCGAGATGTAGCTGCCGCCGTATACGCCATTGCCGTAATAGCCGCCGACCTCCGCGCCGATGCTCGGACGACCGATCACATCGGGCGTGAGCTTCACCTTGTAATCACGCAGCTCGAACACGCTCGTATCCGGCAGCGCGAGCGCAGCACTGTCCAGCAGCGCGATGACCGACACGGGCGCGGGAGCGTTCGGATCGCCGGGCAGCTCGAGCGCACTGCGACGGAATTCACCGTCCGGATCGCGGTAATACGACGACACAAATCCCGGCCGCTGTGCGACGGGCGTCTGCAGCGGCTTTCCGCCCGCGAGCACCGCTGTGCCGGCTGAATCGCTGAGCGTAGCCTGCGGCGGCCGCGCTCCGAGCGGCGGCGCCGCAACCGCGGTATCCGCGGCGGCGGTCACTGGCAACGCGGTGGAGTCGGCGACTCCGTTGGCCGGTACTGCCGGTGTCGGGGTGCTGTCCGCGGGGGCAGCGAGCGTGGAGTCGGACGCCGCGCCGGGCAGAACAGCCGCTGAGTCGGCAGCGCGGTTCGCGGGCACCGCAGTCGCGGGATCGGCTGCTGCCGGCTCAGAGCCGGCGCGTGAGGCGACGAGCGACGGAAGCACCCTGCGGCGCGGGAGCGCCAGCGGATCGTCCACCGCGTACGTGTCGTAGCCGGCGTTGTGGAAGTACGTGAACAGCATGCGACCGCTGCGCGACCACGAGATCACCGGGCTCAGCGGAGTGACCGCGATCACGCCGGACAGGACGTCGGTGATCTGCGACAGCTCGCCCTGCTGCAGGTCATAGAGATAGAGATTGTTCGTGCCGTCGCGATCGCTTACCCAGATCAGCTTCGTGCCGTCGGGCGACCACGCAGGATTGATGTTCTTGCCCTCCTCCTGCTGCGGCAGCACGTCGATCCGATGCGTGGCTGCGTCCATGACCGCGATGCGCGTGTTGCCGTATACGAGCAGATCGAGATCGGTGCCGCTTCTGTCGGTCGTGAACGCGATGCGCGAGCCGTCCGGCGACCATGCCGGCAGCAGGTCCGCGTAGCGGTCGTTCGTCAGCCGCGTGAGATTGCCGTCGAGGTCGGTGACGAACAGGTCGCTGATGCCGCCGTCCAGGCCAGTAAAGACGATGCGGCTGCCATCGGGCGCCCAGCTCGGCGCGGAGATGCCGTTCAGATCGAACTTCATCTTCCTCGACATCCGGTTGCGCTGCATGTCGTATACGTACAGAGCGTCCTGGCCGCCATCCTTCGCGGCGAACGCGATGTAGCGACCGTCGTGCGAGAACGACGCGCCCGAGTTCATATAGCGCAGCGACTCCAGGCCGGCGTCGCGGGCACTGCCGACCAGCCGCTTCTTCACCTTGCCGGTGCGCGCGTCCGCGAGCCACAGGTCGAACGCGAAGCCGTCATGCTGCGACAGGTAGACGAAGTCGTTGCCATCCGGCGAGATGGCCGGAGCGAGATACCAGGGGTCGTAGAGCTTGTCGTGCTTCGTCAGCCGCTCGGCAAACTCGTCCGGCTGATCGTACTCGGTGACCTGCGCCAGGTACGTCGTCCGCACTTCCGCCTGCCACTCCTGGTTCAGCTCGTCGAGCGAGAGACCGAGCGTCGACGTGAACGCGCGCTCGATACCGATGCGCGGCGCCTTCTGCAGCAGGATTCCGACGACCTCGTCGCCCCACTTCGAGCCGATGAACGCCCACAGCGACTGGCCGAAGCGGTACGACAGGTAGTCATCGCGCTGCGACATCTCCGCGATCGAGCGCAGGTAGCCCTTCAGAACCGCGTCGCGCAGCCAGCTCACCGTGTGGGCGTCAATGCGGCCGATCGACAGGTATTCCGCCATGCCTTCCATGAACCAGAGCGGCAGGCGGGCCGTGAACGGCGACGCCTCGTTGACGACGCCGCGACGGAAGATCACGTCGTACTGGAAGCCGTGCACCAGCTCATGGGTGAGCACGTGGTCGAAGTCCGCATAGGACCCGGTGAACGGCAGGATCATGCGGCTCTTCAGCGATTCGGTGACACCGCCCGTGCTCTCGTCCAGGAACCACGGGAGCGCGTTCGTCTGCTGGAAATCGGTGTGCGAGGCGTAAATGATGAGCGGCTTGCGCTCGTCGAACTCGTGCTGGAGCACGCGCGACAGCCGGGCGTAGGAACGCTCAACCATGCGGGCGGCGTCCAGGGCGGCCTCCCGCTCCTGCGGGTAGTAATAGACGTCGAAGTGCTCAGTGCGGATGATCTGGAAATCGAACGCGCGGTACTGCACCTTGTTGCGGCCGAAGTACTGCGCATGGGCGGAGTCCGCCACAAGCAGCGGTGCACAGCACGCTGCGATCAATACCGCCAGCAGACTTCGCCTCATGGGCCTCCTACTCTTCTTCGAGCGCCTGTACCGGTGCGTCCCCCCAGAGCCGCTCGAGCTGGTAGAACTCGCGGGCAGCGGGGTGGAAAACGTGCACGACGAAATCGATGTAATCGATCAGGACCCAGCGCCCGGACCGGAGACCCTCGACGTGGCTCGGCCGGACGCCCTCCTTCTTCAGCTCCTCGATGATGTGCTCCGCGATGGAACGGGCGTGCATGTCGGACGTGCCGCTGACCAGAAAGAAGAAGTCCGTTGCATTGGAGATCCCGCGAAGGTCCATCACCAGCATGTCGACGCCCTTGCGGTCGGCGGCCAGCTCCGTGGCGCGCTCGAGGACGGGCGTCATTTCTATCTGTGTAGTCGTCTCGTCAGGTGCCATGTACCGTGGTCGTATGGGGTGGCCGATCCGGATTTTCTGCAGGATCCGCATAATCGGGGCCCCTTATCATAACAGGAACGCGCCAGCAAGGGCCACCGGGACGCCCCGGACCTGGCTTCACTTTGAGGTAAAGCCGCATCCATCCATGGATGCGCCCCGATATCCGTGATATCGTCGACCCATGGGACGCCGATTGAGACCTCACCTGCCCGGTACGCCGTTTCACGTGACTGCCCGCCTCCAGGGACGGGCCGCGTGGTTCACCGAGATCGAACAGGCGGTGGTGCGTCGGATACTCCACGCGCCGCGGCGAAGTGACGCGGATCTGCTGGCTTACGCCGTAATGCCCAACCACCTGCATATGGTCGTAGTGCAGGGACGGCAGCCTCTCAGCCAGTTCATGCAGCCGTTGCTGCGGCGTGTGGCGCTGCTGGTGCAGCGGTGTACCGGTCACGACGGGCATGTCTTCGAACGTCGTTTCCGGGCTTCGCCATGCCTGGACGCGGAATACTTCAGAAACGCCATCGTGTACGTCCACCTCAACGCTCTCAGGGCCAACCTGTGCCTCAGCCCGGATGCGTATGAATGGTGCTCGCATGCCGCGTATGCCGCGCCTGGAGCGCGTGAATGCACGAGGAACGGTATATCCGTGGGACGGGCATTGTGGGTTTTCGCGGCACGTGGCGAGGACACCCTCATCAGGTGCCAGACCAACTATCGGCTTTTCATGGATTGGCGGCGCGCCACGGATGCGCATCGCGCCGCCGAGGAAAACGGGTTACATGCGGGTCTGCCTCCGGTGCGGCCGAGTACGGCAGGCGGGGACGCTCACTGGAACAGCAACTATTCATCGATCCGGATCCTCGATGAGGCGGGCAGCCGCCCCCGGCAGGATCTGCCTGAAATAGCACGCGGCACCCTTTCAGAGCTCGCGCCTGAAATGGAGCTCGAGGTGCTCCGAGCGGGCTACAGGACGAAGGCTGTCGTGCGGGTCCGGCGCCGTTTCATTCTACGCGCGCTGGGGGCTGGCCATAGAGGCGGCGTCATCGCCCGCTTCCTGAACATCGCGCCGACCACCGTCAGTTCAGTACGCACCACCGCCATGCAGGAAGGCCGCTGAGCGCAGGTTTAAACTGCATGCGCGCAGCGGCCATAACCGTAAAGTGAAGCCAGGTCCGGGGCTATTCCGCCTTGATGACCCACACCTTGATCTCCGGCTTTACCTCCGGGTGCAGCTTCACCGCCACCGGGAATACACCCAGCGACTTGATCGGCTCTTCCAGCTCGATCGAGCGGCGGTCGATATCGAAGCCGAGACCCTGCTCCGTGTTCAGGCGGTCAGCGATGTCCGCCGTCGTGATCGAGCCGAACAGCTTCGACTCCTCGCCCGCCTTCGCGTGGAACGTCAGCGACACACCCTCCAGCTTCGACGCCCGGCGCCGTGCCTCGAGGAAGTCACGCTTCGCCTTCGCCTCGCCCTTCGCACGCTCGTCCTCGATCGCGCGCAGGTTCGCCGTCGTCGCCTCGAAGGCGTAGCCGCGAGGCAGCAGGTAGTTGCGTGCGAAGCCAGGCTTCACGGTGACGATCTCGCCCGCCTCGCCAAGCTTGTCGATGTCCTGCCGCAGAATGACTTTCAGATTCTTCATCGTACTCTCCCTCAGGAGCCGGGGGTCGACGACGCCTCTCGCCGCGCCCGTATGTCGAGCCAGGTATCGGACAGCCCCACGAGAAACGTGGTCGCCATCACGAACGGAGTCAGAAACAACACCAGCAATGCGCCGATCACCACACCGACCGGACCCGACGCACCGCCAATCACCAGCAACACGGCCGCCCCGCGCAACGCGTAGAGCACGGCCATGAACAGCAACAGATTTTCTCCCACGCGAGTCGCGATCTGGTCGATCGGCAGCAGCAGCAACGCCACTCCTGCGATCAGGATCCAGACCAGCTCATCACGGAACCGGAAATCGCGCCACCGCGCCAGCGGGTACGGAATCCCCCGCGCCACCCTGCCGAACGCCCACCACGCTACGCCGAGCCCGGCAAGCGAGACCAGCGCAAGCAGCGCCGGAAACAGCCGGCCCTGCATATCGGCGACCTGGAACAGCATCTCGCGCATGTCCACGCCAACGCTCTGGCTCGCATTCGACGTCTGCCAGACCGCGAGCACCTGTGCCGCCCGCGATCGCAGGTGAGACGCGATCGCACTCTCCAGGATCGCAAACCCGCCGCGATTCACAGTGAGCAGGATCGTGACCGTCGCCGCCGTGGCGCCGACGGCGCTGAGCGCGCGCGGCAGAAACGTCCAGCGCGGCATCACCACGACCATTAACACAAACCACGCGCCGAGCAGCAATGCCCAGCCGCGCTCGAAGTACCAGAGCACATCGTGCCCGGTCGACCCGCCGAATGCCAGCCAGCAGATGAACAAGCCGAGCGCGAGGAACAGCGGGCGGCGCGGCGGCAGCGCGATGAACAGCAGTGCCAGCGGCACGAACATCAGCAGCGCCGGCTGCACCACGGAGAGAAAGGCCGTCGCGAGGGCAAGCCCCGCGACTCCCGCCCACCCGCGGCCACGCTGCGCCGCCGTCACTTCAGTCCTGATACCCCTTCACGTACGGCAGCAACGCCAGGTAGCGCGCACGCTTCACTGCCGTGCCCACCTGCCGCTGATGACGCGCGCACATGCCCGTCATCCGCCGCGGCAGCAGCTTCCCCTGTTCCGTCACCAGCCGCCGCAGCGTGCTCTCATCCTTGTAATTCACGTACCTTACGCCCGCTTCACAGAACGGGCAGTTCTTTGCCGGACGAGCCATGACCTATTCCTCCTCGTCGTCGTCGTCATCACGCGGTTCGCGCGTGGCGATCGACATCGGTGCGGTCGGCTCGCCCTCGTGCAGCACCACCAGGTAACGC